>JANMAD010000371.1:0-5169 GCA_031359515.1 Acidobacteriota bacterium
TGAGTTGCCGGAGTTTGATCGTAGCGTCCTCGAAGTTCTGCGCCAGCCGCTCGAAGATGGGCAAGTGACGATCAGCCGCGCCGCGATGTCGCTGACGTTTCCTGCGTCATTCATGCTCGCCGCCGCGATGAATCCGTGTCCTTGTGGTTTTTGGAATGATCCGACGCGCGAGTGTCGCTGCACGCCGTTGCAGATTCAACGCTACGTCGGGCGCATCAGTGGGCCGCTGCTCGACCGCATAGACATACACGTTGACGTGCCCGCCGTGCGCTTCAAAGAGTTGACCGGCGCGGGCGCGGACAGCGAAAGCTCCGCCGAGATTCGGGCGCGCAGCATCGCGGCGCGCGAACGACAACTTGCGCGCTTTCACGCCGACGGCATCTTCGCGAATGCGCAGATGTCCGCGCGCCAGATTCGTCAGCACTGCCGGCTCGACGCCGAATCGGAGCGCATGTTGGAGGCGGCGATGACGCGGCAGGGCTTGTCAGCCCGCGCCTATGATCGGATACTAAAAGTCAGTCGCACGATTGCAGATTTGGCCGGCGCGGACGAGATACGCCCGGTGGACTTAGCCGAGGCTGTTGGTTATCGCTCGCTCGACCGCACCTACTGGACTTAAACGTGCGGGCCGCCATAGACTTTCATTCGCTGATTGCGACAAATTCAGGCGCAGCAGGGCAACGACGCGCGGAACGGCGCGCATCACATCGAGCGGTAAAAACTCGCGCACGGGCCGCGACTTACAGTCGCACCAACCACAGATGTGCGCGCCGGCAAAATTACACCTCGGTCGTTGGTCGTAAGCTGAAGTGAGATAGACGAAATGACGCCTGACAGCATCCTGCTCCCCCAAAGCGCATTCGCACACGTGACCGCAACCGAGAGCGAGAAGACGCAGACGACGGATTACGCGCTGGCGCAGTTGGCGGCGGCGGGCGACGTGGCGGCATTCGAGCAACTTTATGAACGCCATCACCGGCGCGTCTATTCGCTCTGCCTGCGCATGACCGGCAACGTCGCCGAAGCGGAAGACCTCGCGCAAGAGGCGTTCATCCAACTCTATCGCAAGACCGGCTCCTTTCGTGGCGAGTCGGCCTTCACCACCTGGCTGCACCGTCTGACCGTCAATCAAGTCTTGATGCACTTCCGCAAACGCGGCGTCAAGTTGGAACAGACGACCAACGATGGCGATGTGCCGGTGCAAGTTGTGTTGGGGACTGGCAACCCGGCGAGCATGCCGGTGGTGGACAGGATCGCGCTCGACCACGCAATCAGCCAACTCCCGCCGGGCTACCGCGCGGTGTTTGTCTTGCATGATATAGAAGGGCACGAGCACGAGGAGATCGCGCGCATGTTAGGTTGCTCGGTGGGCACGAGCAAATCGCAACTGCACAAGGCGCGGATGAAGTTGCGCGGTTTATTGAGGCAACAGAATCCGGCTAAATAGCTTCCAATAACGTCGCCGCAGAAGGCTGGCACACCCTGAAGCCCGCGCGAGCGACGGTTCGAGCATACAGTCTCTCCGCAAGACTGTGTGGCCCAAGTTAACGTGCCGCGACTCTCTGCGGCGGCGGGGCATGCGCCAGACAAAACGGTGACGGACGCCCCACACGCGGACTTGGCGCAAGAGGTTAAGAGCAATGAACTGCGAGAAGTGTCAGGAACATTTAAGCGACTTCCTCGACGGCACGTTGACCGGCGAAGCGCGCATCTTGCTTGGTCGCCACTTGACCGAATGTCTCGTCTGCGCTGATGTGCGCGATGATCTAGGAGCCATCGTTTCGTCCGCGCAGGCAGCGCACAACTATTCGTATGCGCCGCCCAGCAGTCGCGCCCTCTGGCTGCGCATCAGCAACACGATTGAGGCCGAGTGCGCCGAACAGCAACAGACGGCGGCGCGCGTGGCCGCTTTAGCGGCGGATCGGCGCGAGAGTTTCCTGACGCGAACTTTGCAACGCCGCTGGACGCTCACACTGCCGCAGTTGACGGCGGCCGTCGCCGCGCTCGTCGTCGCTGTCGCGGCGGTCACGGTCTTCAGCGTACAGAGCCTATTGCGGCCGCAGCAGACGGCCGAAGTTAAAGCCGCGATATCCGGCGCGGGACATCGCGTGAGCAGCGATCAAGAGCTTGATCTATTGATGCAGCGGATCGCACAACGCAAGGCGCGCTGGAATCCGCGCATGCGCGACGCCTTCGAGCGCAACATCATGGTGATCGACGCCGCCGTGAATGATTCGCTCCAGCAACTCGACCAGTCGCCGCACGACGAAGTGTCGGAAGAAGCGCTCGACGCGGCCATGCGCGATAAGAAAGAACTGCTCCGCCAGTTCGCCGATTTATAAACGGCTGAAGCCGCGCTTGAGCTTGATCATGCGCGCAGGCACGAAACTGTTACCCCTTGAAGTAAGCTTTACGGATTGATGTTTAAGACGAACTACACGCCTCACGGCCCCGCGCCATCGCGCTGCACTATACGAGCGGCCATACGTATGCTCGTTGCGTGCGCCGCGCTCGCGCTCATGTCTCTGTGGCCGGCGACGGAAGGGCGCGCACAGCAGCGTTACTCGCGCAGTTTCGCGCCGCGCCGCAACGTGAGTTTGCTTTTGCGCAATCGCTCCGGGCAGGTCGTAGTCGAAGGCTGGGATCGCGCCGAGATTCGCGTCACGGCGACGATGGAATCGCCGGCGGCGCACGTCACGCCGACGCTGAACGACGATGGTCTAACGATTGATATCACGAACGACAATCGCGGGCGCGACGACATCGGCGATGTGAACTTCAAGATTCAAGTTCCCTACGATTCGACGGTGGACTTGCAGACGACGCGCGGCGACATCACCGTGCGCAACGTGCGCGGCCGGCTCGTGCATGCGCACATCTTCTCCGAAGGCGACATCGAGCTAACCGACATCCGCGCGATGACGGTCATGGCCGAGAACGTGTCGGGCGACATCGTGTTCGACGCGGAACTCTTGCGCGGCGGCTCTTACGAGCTAAAGTCCACGCAAGGCGTCATCAACATGCGCGTCACCCCCGGCTCCGGCTTTACGCTGACCGCGACCGCGCCGCACACGCGCAACATCAACCTCGGCGGGTTCGCGCAGTTGGGCAACTTCAACTATCAAGGCGGCGACAACCGCCGCGTCGTCGGCACAGTCGGCGACGGCTCGGCCAAAGTGATCATGACCAACCTGCGCGGCGCAATCAACCTCGCCCCTCGCGCCCGCTGATCGTTTGACACCCTCTGCGGCGCACGCTTACTGTCTCTCCCGTCTAAATCAAACCACGAAAGATTGGGACAGGATGAAAAGCTATCCACGAACTCACACGAATCGACACGAACGAAAACCCCTGAATTTGCCTGCCTTTATTTCGTGCTGTTTCGTGTGAGTTCGTGGGTAAATGTTTTTTGCTCCCTATCCCGGTTTTACGTGTTTCGATTTAGCATTCTGCATCAAGGCGGTCTCAACTTTTGCCCAGCACAGTCACGCAATTTCCGCGCGCCGGGCGCGATTCGCGCCCGCGCATACCGGCCCGACGCGCATTGCTGTTCATTACGCTAACCCTCTTGTGTCCGTCGCCGCGCGCACAAGCGCAGTCGGGCGTGAAGCCCAAGCCCACGCCGTCTGCGCCCGCCGTTAGCGCGCCGCCCACGCTCACGCGCACGACGACGCGCCATGAAGTACGCCGTTTCCCATACAGCAATTCGCTCGTCATCTACGGCGCACCCAACGGCTCGATCACCGTCGAAGCTTGGGCGCGTAGCGAAGTTGAGATCACGGCCGACATAGAGTTGCGCGCCGATACGGAAGCAGACCTCGCGCAACTCGCCGCCGTCAACAACTTCTTGCTTGATGAAGAAAGCTCACGCCTAACCATCATCACCACCGGCACGCACGACCGTAAGTTCATGAAGCGCGTCGCGAAAGATTTTCCGAAGCAGTTATTGGGTCTGCCGTGGAGGATTGATTACAAACTGCACGTGCCCGCGCAACTCGATCTCGACATCTATGCCGGTGCGGGCCCGCTCAACGTGAGTGGCATCGAAGGCGCGCTGCACATCAACGCGGGCGTCGGCAGCGCGACGCTTGCGCTCACGGGCGGCGACGTGCAGGCGACTATGATCAGCGGCCCCGTCACCTTGCGCGTGCCCGCGCGGGCTTGGCGCGGTCGCGGCGTCAACCTGCATCTTGCGCAAGGCGACCTCACGCTTGAACTGCCCGCCAACTTCAATGGCGACATAGACGCGCTCATCCTGCGCGCCGGCCGCATCGAGAACCAACACCCCGCCGTCGCGCCCCGCGAGCGCACCACGCCCACCGCCCGCGCGCTGCAAGCCCGCGCTGGCGCAGGCGGCGCAACGCTCACCTTTGAAGTCGGCGACGGCACGATCACGATAAAACAAGTGACGAGTGACAAGTGACGAGTGACGAGCTAAGATACTGCCGCTCTTGCTCGTCACTCGTCACTCGTCACTTATCACTGCTTTACTATGACCGTTAAATCCGACCGTTGGATTCGCCGCATGGCGGCGGAAGCGCAACTAATCCAGCCCTTCAACGAGACGCTCGTGCGCGAGGTTGATGGCCGCCGCATCATCTCGGCGGGCGCATCCTCTTACGGCTACGACATGCGCCTCGCCGACGACGGCTTCCGCGTCTTCTCGCCCATCCACGGGCGCGAGATCGATCCCAAGCGCTTCGACGCGGAATCGCTCGTCGAACCGCCCCTGCGCACGACCGACGATGGCTCGCAGTATTACCTCATGCCGCCGCACTCCTACGCCCTCGGCGTCACGGTCGAGACCTTCTCCATGCCGCGCAACGTCACCGGCATCTGCCTCGGCAAGTCGTCCTACGCCCGCGCCGGTCTGCTCGTCAACACCACGCCGCTCGAAGCCGGCTGGACGGGCCGCCTCGTCATTGAACTCGGCAACCTAGCCAACCTGCCCCTGCGCGTCTACGTCAACGAAGGCATCGGGCAAGTCCTCTTCTTCGAATCCGACGAAGACTGCGATGTCTCCTATCAAGATCGCGGCGGCAAATACCAAGGGCAGACGGGACTGACCTACTCGCGACTGTAGAAAATTGTGGATTTTGTGACTGGAAGCATGAGTTTGCCGTTCTGACAAACTCATGCTTCCAGTTACACGCAGCAAACTTATGGTTT
>JANMAD010000393.1:0-9010 GCA_031359515.1 Acidobacteriota bacterium
CCGTTCGTCGCGGGCGCTTCGACGACGGATGTGATCGAGCGCATACAGGCGCTGACTAAGGCATAGCATGGCGCGCAGACGAACCGAAGCGAAGGCGGACGTGGCGAAGCCGGGCGCGAAGCGAAGTGTCGAGCGCACAGCCGACGGGCGTTATTTGATCATTGACGGCCGGCGTTGGCGTGCGAGCGATCCGCGTCTGCCGGAGGCGGAGCGTGCGCGGCTGGTGAGCGAGTTGATGAGTGCGCGCAGGGAAGTCGGGCGGGCGTTGCGCGTGGGCGACAAGGAAGCGGAAGCGGCGGCGCGCGTGCGTGTGCATGCCGCGAAGGTGGCGTTGGGCGAGCGTGGGCCGAAGTGGTGGAATGAAGATGCGGAAGAGAAAGCATGAGTAGTACGACGACGGCGGGTACGACATTGCAGGACGTGTTGCGGCGCGTGAGCGAGGGCGCGGAGTTGCGTGCGCTCGTGGCGCAGGTGCGGGGCGGGGCACGGGTCGTGTCGGTGAGCGGGTTGACGCAACCGGCGGCGCGTGCGCTCGTGGTCGCGGCGTTGCAGCACGAGACGGGACGCAGGCTCGCGGTCGTCGTGCCGGCGACGCGCGACGTGGAAGCGTGGGAGCGCGATCTGTGTTTTTGGGCGGACGCGCTGGGCAATGGCGCGCGTGCTGGTGTGCTGACGTTGCCCGCGGCGGAGAGCGATCCGTATGCGGGCGCGTCGCCGCACGCGGAGACGTTGGAGCGACGTGCGCTCGCGCTCTGGCGTCTGGCGCGGGGCGAAGGCGAGATCGTTTTATTGACGGCGCGTGCGTTGGCGCGGCGCACGGTCAAGCCGGAGCAGTTATTGACGACGGGCACACGGCTGAAACGTGACGAGGATTATGCGCCGGAGGAGTTGGTCGAGTTGTTGTTGGCGTCGGGCTACGTGCGCGAAGACCCGATTGGCGCGGTCGGTGAGTTTAGTTTGCGCGGCGGCATACTCGATGTGTGGTCGCCGGGGCACGATGCGCCGGTGCGCGTGGAGTTCTTCGGCGACACGGTGGAGTCGATCCGCGAGTTCGATCCGGAGACGCAACTGTCGGTCGCGCAACGCACGGAAATTGAGCTCGTGCCGATGCGCGAGTACGCGGTCGGCGCGGACGATTTCCGTCTGTGGGCGGTGGCGGCGCGCGAGCGGTTCACGGATGAGCGTTACGCGCACGCGCTGAAAGATCGCACGCGGTACGCGGATGAGGGTGAGACGTTCGCGGGTTGGGAGTGGCTGATCTCGCTGATTCATCCGACGCCTGCGACGGCGTTCGATTATCTGCGCCATGCGGTGTTGGTCGTGGACGAACCGGCCGGGTTGGAGAGTTTGCTCGGCAACGTGTACGAGACGTTGAGCGCGCGGCACGCGGAGATTGACGAGGGCGAAGAGATCGGGCTGCGCCCGGAAGAACTTTATCTGACCGGCGAAGAGTTGCGTGCGCGCGTCGCGGAGATGGCGCGGGTTGAGTTGCGCACGTTGGGGCGGGCGGCGGCCGTGGTGGATGAAAGGTTCGCGGGTGAGAGCGAAGAGCCGGCGGTGCAGATCGGGCGGGCACGGGAGAAAAACGCGCCGCTGTTTTTGTTCCCGGCGGTGGAGCGTGCTACGGAGATCGAGTGGCGCGCGACGAGTGCGCGCCGCTATCACGGGCGCATCGCGGAGTTGGCGGCGGACGTGCAGCGTGCGCTCAAAGAGCGCAACGCGAGTGTGCTGTTTACGATGCCGAGCGCGGGCGTGGCGGAGCGCGTCGCGGAGATGCTGGCGGAGTACAACGTCGGCGCGCGGCTCGTGTTGGCGGGTGAGTCGGGCACGATGGAGAGTGCGGCGGCCGTCGTGACGGTCGGGCGCGTGTCGGGCGGGTTCGAGTTGCCGGACGCGGGTCTCGTCGTCCATATCGAGAACGATCTATTCGATGAGGCGAGCGACGGCACGGTCGAGCATCGCGCGCCGGGCACGAGCGCGGCGACGACGACCGGCACGAAGAAAGGGCAGAAGCGTAAGTCGAAGACGGCAGCGTTTTTGTCGGACTTTCGCGATCTGAAGGTCGGCGATTACGTGGTGCATATCGATCACGGCATCGCGCGCTTCGAGGGCTTGCAGACGCTGGAAATGCAAGGGCGTAAGGGCGAGTTCATGCTGCTCTTTTACGCCGAAGATGCGAAGCTGTACGTGCCGGTCGAGCGGCTTGATCTCGTCCAAAGATATTCGAGTGCGGAAGGGCATGAGCCGACGCTTGATCGTCTGGGCGGTCTCGGCTGGCAGAAGACGAAGGCGAAGGCCAAGCGCGCGATGCGCGACATGGCGGACGAGTTGTTGCGCTTGTATGCGGAGCGAAAACTCGTCGGCGGTTACGCTTATGCGGCTGATAGTCCGTGGCAGCGCGAGTTTGAGGATGGGTTCGAGTATGTGCCGACGCCGGATCAGGAGACGGCGATTGAGGACGTGAAGGTGGACATGGAGGCCGCGACGCCGATGGATCGTCTGTTGTGCGGCGACGTGGGCTATGGCAAGACGGAAGTGGCGATGCGCGCGGCGTTCAAGGCCGTGATGGAGTCGAAGCAGGTGGCGATCTTAGCGCCGACGACCGTGTTGGCTTATCAGCACCTTGAGACGTTTGGCGCGCGGTTCGCGCCGTTCCCGGTGAAGATCGAATTGCTGTCGCGCTTTCGTTCGCCGAAGGAGCAGAAGGAGGTCGTGAAGCGCGTCGAGGCGGGCGACGTGGACATAGTGATCGGGACGCACCGGATTCTGTCGAAGGACATACGCTTCCGCGATCTCGGTCTCGTCGTGGTGGACGAGGAGCAGCGTTTCGGCGTGGCGCACAAGGAGCGTCTGAAGCAGTTGAAGAAGAAAGTTGACGTGTTGACGCTCTCCGCGACGCCGATTCCGCGCACGCTGAATATGTCGCTGATGGGCTTGCGCGATATGTCGTTGATCGAGACGCCGCCGCGTGATCGTTTGGCGATTCAGACGCAGGTGGTGCAGTTCGGCGAGTCGGTGATCAAGTCGGCGATTGAGTTGGAGCTTGGGCGCGGCGGGCAGGTCTTCTTCATACACAATCGCGTGGAGACGATTGACACAGTGGCGGCGCTCGTCAAACGGCTCGTGCCGCAGGCGCGCGTGAGCGTCGGGCACGGGCAGATGAACGAGAAGGAGATGGAAGAGGTCATGCTGGATTTCATGGCCTACAAGTTCGACGTGCTGGTCGCTACCACTATCATCGAGAACGGCATAGACATCCCGCGCGCGAACACAATCATCATAAACCGGGCGGATCATTATGGACTGGCGCAGCTTTATCAGTTGCGCGGGCGCGTCGGGCGCTCGAACCGGCGGGCTTACGCATACTTGCTGATCCCTTCGGAGCAGGAGTTGACACCGATTGCGCGGCGCAGGCTCGCGGCCATACGCGAATTCTCGGATTTGGGCGCGGGCTTTCGCGTGGCGGCGTTGGACTTGGAATTGCGCGGGGCGGGGAACTTGCTCGGCGGGCAGCAGTCGGGGCACATGGACGCGCTCGGCTTTGATCTTTACACGCAGATGTTGGAGCGCACGGTCGCGGAGTTGCGCGGCGAAGATGTGACGGACGAGACTTCGGTTAGTTTGAGTCTCGGCGTGGACGTGGCCATCTCCGAAGACTACATCGCGGACATGGGGCAGCGGCTGCGGACGTACAAACGCATCGCGTCGGCGCGCGACGATGAGACGCTCGCGCAGATTCGCGCGGAGGTCGAGGATCGCTACGGGCGTCTGCCCGCGTCGGTTGAGAACCTGCTTGCGTATGCGCGTTTGCGGCGCACAGCCGAGCAAACGGGCGTCATCTCACTGGATCGGACGCCAAACGGAATCGCGATCAAACTCGGCGAGCGAGCGCGTGTTGCGCCGGAGAAGTTGCTCGCGCTCATCGGCACACGCACCGGCGCGACGTTCACGCCGGGCGGCGTGTTGCGGGTTGAATTGAGCGCGGATGAACAGGACAATCTGATCGAGACCGCACGTGGCCTGTTGCTGGGAATACGTGCGGCAGACTAGAATCCCAGTTCAAAGTTTAAGGTTCAAAGTTCAAAGTTTGTTTGAGCTTGAGCCTTGAACTTTGAACCTTGAACTTATTATCAGGAGTATAAAATTCGTGAAGTTGAATATTTCCAAACGCAGGGGCGCTGGCCTGTGCGGCGCGTTACTGCTGACGCTCTTGCTCGTGGCCCCCACGTACGCGCAGGAAGAGAGCGCGCCGCGCGTCGTGGACGAAGTGATCGCGCAGGTCAATGAGCAGGTCATCACCCTCTCCATGTTGCAGCGCGAGATGAAAGAGGCGGTGGACGCGCTCAAGCAGACGCAAGGGTTGACCGACGAACAGGCGCAGATCGAAGTGGCCAAGCGGCGACCGGAGATCATCGTCGCGCTCATCAACGAGCAGTTGATGGTGCAGAAGGGCAAGGAGCTAGGGCTGGCGGAGGAAGTGGAGCAGCAAGTTAACAAACGGATATTGGACATCGCGCACGAGCAAAACTTCAAGACCATCGAGCAGGTGGAAGAGGCGATGCGCGCGGAGCATCTCGATCCGGCGCAGGTGCGCCAGTCCATGCGCACCGAAGCGATGAAGTCGCAGGTGCTGTATCGCGAAGTGGATCAGAAAGTTTATTTCAATCAGACCGATGCCGAAGTGAGGAGTTATTACGAGGCGCACAAGGATCAGTTCCGCAAGCCCGAATCGATCACGCTGTCGGAAATCTTTTTGAACAACGTGGGCAAGCCCGACGCGGACGTGCTGGCCCGCGCGCAGAAGTTGGTGGCGCAGTTGCGCGCCGGCGCTAACTTCGCGGCGATGGCGAAGACTGAGTCCGAGCGCGAGGACAATAACGGCAAGCGCGTCGCGCCGGAGAGCGGCGGGAAGGTCGGCACGTTCGCCGTGCCGGAGATCAGCAACAAACTGATCGCCGACGCGATCAAGAATTTGAAGGCGGGCGGCATCAGCGATCCCATCAAGACCGAGCAGGGCTACATCATCCTGCGCGTGGACGAGCGGACGCCGGCCGGCGAGCCGGTGTTTGAAGAGAACAGAGTGCGCGAGGTGGCCGCCTACGAGCGTCTGCCCAAAGAGCGCGAGAGTTACGTGCGCAACTTGCGGCAAGAAGCATACGTCGAGCTTGCGCCCACCTACCGCGACGCAGTGCAGCCGCTCTTGAAAACCGAGCCGGCCAAGACCGCCAGCGCCACGTCCACGCCTGCCGCCGAGAAGAAAGACAACAAGAAGAAAGCGGACACGAAAAAGCCTTAAAGGCAGTGGCGAGTGACAAGCGACGAGGGACAAGTTAAAGCTTGTTCTTGCTTGTCACTTGGCACTCGCCACTCGCCACTGCTTTTCCATGCGTCTCGATCAGTTCTTACGAGCCAGTCGCCTTGTGCTGCGGCGGAAGATCGCGCAAGAGTTGTGCGAGATGGGCGCGGTCACGGTCAACGGTGCGCCGGCGCGCTCAGCCCGCGCGGTGCGTGTCGGCGACCACGTCAGTCTGCGTCGTTGGGACGATCAACTGCTGACCGTGCGCGTCACGAGCGTGCCCACCGCGCGGCAAACTTCCAAACAACAGGCCACGACGCTCTACGAAATCCTGAGCAGCGACGAACCTGCTCCGGCGCAAACTTCAGCTCCACCAGATTCGCTCTAGCCATTCTTGCTCGCGCCTTTTTCTCTGCGCCACTCTGCGTCACCTCTGCGACTCTGCGGTGAATGTTTTAGCCGCCTCTAACATTTCACCTTGTCCGTCTTTCACGCGCCCCGCAAGTCCGCACCGGCCGCAAACGTCTGAGAAGCGAACGCCCGCGCACAGCAGCAGCGAGTTTTTCAGCGCATTTACCGGCCGCCATCGTTGGTATGCGATTTGCCGTTCGTTTTACGTCGCATCATGTCCATGCAACACGCCGACGGGATTGGGGCAGCAAGCGGGAGAAGTTTTATGCAATTACTGGATAATTTCTTTTCGGACAAACTGGCGATTGACCTCGGCACGGTGAACACGCTCATCTATGCGCCGGAGCGCGGCGTGGTGTTGAACGAGCCGTCGGCCGTGGCGATTCACAAGTACACGGGTGAGGTCTTGGCGGTGGGCACGGCAGCGTACAAAATGCTCGGTCGCGCGCCGCACGACGCAGAAGTTTTTCGCCCCGTTAAGAACGGCACGATTGACAACTTCGAGGCGACGGAGAAGATGCTCATCGCCTTCATCCGCCGCGTGCAGGGCAATCATCACAAACGCAGTCACATGATCATCGGCGTGCCCGGCTCGGCGACGGAACTCGAACAGCGTTCGGTGCGCGACGCCGCGCGCGACGCCAAAGCCACGCGCGTCGATCTCGTGGACGAAGGCCTCGCTGCCGCGCTCGGCGCGGGTCTTAAGTATGAAGACGAACGCGCACACCTCGTCATAGATATCGGCGGCGGCACGACGAACATCGCTATCATCGCGTCTGCGGCTGTCGTCTCGTCTAACAGTTTGAAGGTCGCCGGCAACGCGATGGACGACGCCATCCGCGAATATGTGCGCGCACATTACGAGATGCAATTAGGCGAGCGCGCCGCCGAGCATTTGAAGACGGAGTTGGGCGCAGACAACGCGGCCGAGCGCATCGAGATCGTGGGCAAGGATTTGGCGACGGGCATGGCGAAGGCGGTTGAGATCGGCACGGACGAAGTGCGCGCTGCGCTTGAGCCTGTGCTTACGGAGATCATCGCGGGCGCACGCCGCGCCATCGAAGACTCGCAGCCCGACGTGACCGCAGACATCTATCAGACGGGCCTCATCCTCACGGGCGGCGGCTCGCTCTTAGACGGTTTAGCCGCGCGCCTGCAAACGGAACTCAAACTCCACGTCGCCGTCGCCGACGAGCCGCTCGCGGCCGTCGCGCTCGGCGCGGGCCGCTTGCTGGCGGACACAGAGCGGCTACACCGCGTCGCCATCCGCGACGACGTGCCCGTGTGGCAACACTCGGAAGAGTTGGTTGTGAACTGGTAAGAAACCGTTTGCAAAAGTCCCGCTAGGGACGGCATGTTTGTAGCTGAAGCCGTTTGGTTAGCTTAGCTCTGTAGGAGCGAAATGTGGACATGCCACTCCTACGGAGCTAAGTCGTGATAGCGTGGCGGGGACTACAAACATTCTGCTCCTACGGAGCTAAGCTGTTACAAACAACTTCCAAGGAAATCTATAGGGGCAGCGGATCTGTCCCCGCCCTTACGGTTTTAGCCCACCGGCGTTTCTTCATCTACCTCTGAATCTGTCGTGGCAAGTTGCAGCGGCTCGTCAGCCATAATCTCGGCGCGGACAAGTGCGCGCTCGGCGGGCGCGAGTTGTTGATAGTCGTTGACGATTGTCTGTGCGCGTTCTGTGGTCGTGTCTGTTTCTGTCGGCGCGAAGGCGAGCATGGCGAGACCGCCGACGTAGAGCGCGAGCGTGGCGAAGGCGATGTAGCCGGTGGCGGGCGCGTAGGATTCGGCTTGACCGAGCGTGCCCTGCGTCAGTCCTTCGACGAGTGTGCCTGCGAGGCGGCGCAGCCAGTTACCTTCGGGCGCGTAGAGTGCGGCCAGTAGTAAATGTTTGAGCGCGAAGGCTGTGCCGAAGAGGGCGACGAGACTACGCAGCAAGCGGCGCGCGTCGAAGGTGGAGAACTGATTTTGCCAGAGCGTCCAGAGGAAGAAGAACGCGAAGAGCCAGCGTAGCAAGCCCGCTTCGGGCAGCACGGCGTTGAACGCTTGCGCCGAGGCGCAGCAAAGCGCACCGACGGTGAGCGCGTGCGCAATGAGCGTGCGCGGCGGCAGTGCGCTGTTGAACCATTCATGTAGCTCAAGCAGACGCCCGCGCACAAACAAGAGCAATAAGAGCGTGGCCAGCACGAGCGTGACGAGCGGCGGCGGCAGAAAGACAAAGGCGCGCGTCGCAGCGTCAATGCGCAGTCCGCCCGCGAGCGCGACGGTCAGGAAGATCGTCGGCAGTAGCAGGTAGCGCGCAAGCGCGTGGTTGGTCACGCGTTGATCGTTCATTTTCGTTCGCGGCGAAGAACTGCGAGCGGATTCAGCGCGCCCCAGCCTTGCGCCAGTCCCGCTTCTAATTCCGCTTGCAACTCGGCGGCGGTATGCAGGCGCAAGTCCGCGTCGTCAATCTTGAGCGGCGCATCGGGCGTGAGACCGTTCGCGCGTTTGACCGCGTCGAGACCGCGCTTGAATAACTCTTCGTCGTTATAGACGCGCCCCCAGCCCTCGCGATAGAAAGCGTAAGCGATGTAGAACTGCGTGCGCGCATCGCGCTCGGCCGGATCGGCGCGCTGCCATTCGGCGCGGGCGGCCCCGTATTGCTCGCGGCGGAATAATTCAAGCGCGGCGTCGAAGCGCGCCTGATCGATCTGATACGCGCCGACGGTCGCGCTCGCCTGTGTGCGCAGTTCTTGTAGATTGCGCGGCGCGGTCGTGTAGAGCCAGACGATGAGGAGGGCGAAAATAATCGTCCACGCGATGCCGAGCCATTGGATGAGTCTGTGCCGCATTGCTATAATTCACCGCTTGAGAAAATGCTCTATGCGATTCATTGGGTTGAGAGGATAACTTATTTCCGACATGAAAACATTCTTCGTCGCGCTGCTCGTCGGCGCATGCTGCACGCTCGGCGTGAGCGCGCAAGATCATAAAGCGCATGCAACAAAACAGACGGCGGCCGCGAGTACTAAAACGGAAGTCATCAAACGCGGCGCAGCGATTGATAACGACACAGAGCGGGTCGCATTCGCCGACGCGCTGAAAGAGCCGGCAAAGTACGCGGGCAAGGCGGTCGTGATCGAAGGCGTGGTCAATCGCGTCTGCAAGATGGAAGGCTGCTGGATGGAGATCGCGCCGCAGGCGGACGCGGCCAGCATCCGCGTCACCTTCAAGAATCACGGTTTCTTCGTGCCGAAGGACGCGGACGGCACGAAGTTTCGCGCGGTCGGCGAGTTCACCGTCAAGAAACTC
>JANMAD010000408.1:0-14291 GCA_031359515.1 Acidobacteriota bacterium
GACGCTTGATCGCAAAACTTACGCGCCGGCCGAAGGACTCAGACGCGGCGCGTACATTATCGCCGATGCGACCGACGCGCAGGGCCAGCACGTCAAACCGCAACTCATCCTGCTCGCCACCGGCTCGGAAGTTTCGTTGACGCTCGACGCGCGCACGCAGATGCAAGCGGAAGGCACGCCCACGCGCGTCGTCTCGCTGCCTTGTTGGGAACTGTTCGAGGCGCAAGAGCAAAGTTATCGCGCCGAGATACTACCGCCCGACATTACGGCCCGGCTCGGCGTCGAAGCGGGCGCGCGGCTCGGTTGGGATCGCTACGTCGGCGCACAAGGCGATGTTATCTGTCTCGAACGCTTCGGCGGCTCTGCGCCCGGCGACGTAGCCCTGCGCGAGCTTGGCTTCTCTATAGACAACGTAATCAAACGCGCGCGGGCATTGCTCGGCAAGTAAACTACGGAGACTGTTATGCGAATCGCAATCGGCGCGGATCACGGTGGGTTTCCTTTGAACGAGCGCGTGCTTGAAGAACTGCGCGCCGCCGGGCATGAGTTTGAGGACTTCGGCACGCACGACGGTGCGCAGCCTGACGACTATCCCGATTATGCGTGGCAGGTCGGCGAAGCAGTGCGTGCGGGCCGCGCGGAAATCGGCATCGTGATTTGCGGCAGTGGCGTCGGCGCGAACGTGGCGGCGAATAAGATCAAGGGCGTGCGCGCGGCGCTGTGCGGCGACACCTATTCGGCGCATCAGTCGCGCGAGCATGACGACTGCAACGTGCTGTGTCTCGGCGCGCGGGTGGTGGGGAGCGAGTTGGCAATGGAGATCGTGCGCGCGTTCGTCAACGCGCGCTTCACCGGCGAGGAGCGACATCAACGCAGGCTGGATAAAGTGCTTGAGATTGAGCGGCGCGAGACGGGAGCGGCTTAAGGGCCTGCCCGTCTCGCGCCGCTCGCTGTCGTGCAACCGCAGCTTTACTCTTTGGCGCTAACGCGTGCCGCCGTTGTGGCAACCAGCGCAGGTCGTCGGCGCTTTCGTCGCGGGGTTGCGCTTCTTGACCGCCTCGTGACACGTGTTGCAGTTGCGGTGATAGGCTTCGTCGTTTGTTAGCGTGGTCGGATCGTCATCGTCCGGATACTTGACCGTCGGGAGCGCGGGCCAGCGCGCGGGCGTCTTACCCGTCTGTTCGTGACAGGCACGACAGGAGGCGACGGGTTTCGCGGCCAACGTCGCCGCCGTTAAAACTACGTTGCGCTCGGAGGTCTTAAGCACGCCGGAGAGCGCCGTCTTCGGTTGATCGGTGTGATGGCAGACGGTGCAGCCGATCACCGACTTGCCGTCTTCGCTGTAGTTCTTGGTCGCGTGGGCTTCGTGCGTCAGCAAGACGGGTCTGTCTTTCGGGTTTTTCGCGTCCTTACTCAACACGATCTCTTTCGGCTGCACGCGACTGCACAGGGGAATGCCCGAAGCCTGTACTTTGTCTTCGCACGGCTCTTTCGCACCGACGGCTGCGGGCGGAGCGGCCGGGCTGCTCGTCGCGGATGGCGTACTCGTCGCAGTCGGCTTGGGACTCGCCGTTGCGGCCGGCGTGGCGGTGGTTGTTGGCGCAGGCGTGGGTTGTGTTGGCGTCTGTTTCGCGGCCGGTGTGGCAACGACGGTCGGGCTTGGCTTGGGTGGCGGGCCGGCGGGCTGGGCCGGCTTCTTCTGTGCGGCGTTAGTAAGACACAACGCGGAATAGCCGAGGACAGCCGCGAGGATGATAGAGAGTTTCATGTTTGTTCCTTCCTCTTGCTGGTTAAATACGCTAAGGCGTGCGCGCAATACGAGCAAAGCTTGCGTTGGTAACAGGCACTAAACGGCCACGCACGGGCTGGCGACGGATTATAGTTTGCGCGTTGCCCGTGTCAATCTTTTAAGTGTCAACAGACCACACGCAAAACTCCCGACAGCACGCGAAACTCGACGGGTGTGTGCCCGCGCACGTCGCCATCGGCTTCGATGGCGAGCGCATCATCCGGCGACAGATGCGCGATGCGGACACGCGTGCCGCGTGTCACGCGCACGCGCGGGTTGGCGAGATGCCCGCCGGTGTGTATGCGCGTCAACTCGCGCACGACGACGGCGCGCGAGATGTCGCAGGCCGTGACCACATCAAGTTGGCCGTCGTCCACGCGGGCGGCGGGCGCGAACATCATGCCGCCGCCCGCGAACGGACTGTTGGCCACGGCCGCGAGATTCGTCCGACACTCGACGACTGCATCGTCATCCACCTGCACCCGCAGACGGCGCAGACGCCAACGCGCGAGCGCGGCGACGGCTGCCAACGCAAAACGCGCCTCACCCGATAGACGGCGCACGAACTCGCCTTGCGCGGCCACGCGCCCCGCCACTTCCGCGCCGATGCCGAGCGTCGCCGCGTTGAGACAGAGGAATGTGCGCAAGCCCGCGTCTGTCATTGCAACGCCATGCAATAGATCAACTGTGCGCGTCGTATTGTCGTCGGACTGACGTTGGCAGTGTGCGATGAGCCGCGCGAGCCAGTGTTCCAGCGAAGCACGGCGGCCTTCGAGACTGCGCGCGAAGTCGTTGCCCGTGCCGCCGGGCAGGACAGCGAGCGCGGCCCGCGCGTTGACCGCGACGGGCGGCTGCTCAATCGTTTGCTCGCGTGTGAAGAATCCCGCCGCCACCTCGCTCAGCGTGCCGTCGCCGCCGATGACAGCGATTGTGCGATAGCCTTCATGCAGTGCTAGTTGCGCACGCGCCTGCGCGTCGCCGACGTGTCGCGCTTCGTGCGCAGCGAAGGGTATGCCTGCGCTAGTGAGTGCGGAGCGCACGTGCGCCCACGCAGCCTGCGCGCGGGCCGCGTTATAGTTGACGATGACGAAGAGTTCGAGTTGCGTAGCCATGCGAGCCGGAGGGAATAAACCATAACGGCGCGTAGAACACAAAGAGAAGGATGAACGATGAATTAAGAACAGTTCATCATTCTGCGTTCATCGTTCATCATTTGCTTCGTAGTTTGCTGATTGAATTTGCGGGGGGGGTGCACATGGAACATGAAACGATGCGCGCGGTCGTGATCGCGCAGCACGGCGGGGTCGAAGGGCTTGAGGTGCGCGAGGTTGAGAAGCCGTTAGCGTTGGGTGATCGCGTGCGTGTGCGTGTGCGCGCGGCGGCGTTGAATCGCGCCGACCTGTTGCAACGGCGCGGCCATTATCCCGCGCCGCCGGGCGCGCCTTCCGATATTCCCGGACTTGAGTTCGCGGGCGAGGTCGAGCAGTTGGGCGCGGACGTGCGCACGTGGCAAGTTGGGCAGCGCGTGTACGGCATCACGGGCGGCGGCGCGCAAGCTGAATACGTCGTCGTGCCGGAGAACGCGCTTGCGGCGATGCCTGATAATCTGGATTGGGCGGCAGCGGCGGCCGTGCCCGAAGCGTTCATCACGGCGCACGATGCGCTGTTCACGCAAGGCAAGTTGATGATGGGTGAGCGCGTGCTGATCCACGCCGCCGGTTCGGGCGTCGGTCTCGCGGCGATCCAACTCGCGCACGCAGCCGGCGCGCTGCCCTACGGCACGGCGCGTACGCCAGAGAAACTCGAACGCGCGCGTGCGTTCGGTCTCGCGGAGGCGATTGCAGTCGGTGACGACCCGCGCGTATTCGCGGACGCTGTGCGCGCGTGGACGAACGGCACGGGCGTGCAGGTCATACTCGATCTCGTCGGCGCGGCATATCTTGCGGCGAACTTGAGCGCGCTCGCGGCGCGTGGCCGTATGTTGCTCGTTGGCACGATGGGCGGAGCGAGCGCGCCGCTCGATTACAGTCTGGTGATGGGCAAGCGACTACGCCTCACCGGCACGGTCTTGCGCGCCCGCTCGACGGAAGAGAAGGCCAGCGCCACACGCCTCTTTGCCGCGCACGTCGGCCCGTTGCTGGCGCGCGGGCAGGTGCGCCCCGTCATTGATCACACGTACGCGCTCGCCGACGTGCGCGCGGCCCACACGCGGCTCGAAGGCAACGAGAGTTTCGGGAAAGTTGTGCTGCTGGTGGATGGCGGGGCGTGAAGCGTGCATCGTCAATTGTGCAGAGCGAAAACTAAGCTCTGCCATTGCCGATTTACAATTCATGATTGCCGGCTTTTGCTCGTCACTTGTCACTCATCACGCACACTGTTATGATCCGTGTTTGCCGGCGGTGCGGTGGGCGCGCTGTTGTTGTTTGGAGGAGACCGAAGCGTGAAAGCAGAGTTGACACAGTTAATTGCCTTACAGCATCTGGACACAAACATTCGCAAGCTACAGGCTGAATTAGAAGCTATCCCGCAGAGGCGCGCTGAGATCGAACAGGAATTCGAGCAGCGCGCCTCTGAGTTTTTAGCCCTTGAGAATAAACGCGATGAGGCGCAGCAGACGCGCACGCGACTCGAAATCGAAGTGGCGGAGACGCGCACTAAGGCCGAGCACGCCGACCGCGCGTTGATGGCCGCGACGAACGAGAAGGAATACACAGCCGCCATCCGCGAGGGCGACGCCGCGCGCAAGCACAGTTCGGAATTAGAGACGAAGATTCTTGAACAGATGGTGATGTTCGACGGCACGCAGCAAGAGATCGGCCAACGCGCGCCGGAGATGGAAACGATGCGCGGCGAGCGCGACGCCCAACTCGCCCGCCTCGAAGAACAGACGCGCGCACAGGCCCAACAGATCGACTCACTCCGCAGCGAACGCGAACGCTTGTTGGCCGTGTTGCCGAAAGCGATGGGCGCGCTCTACAACCGCATCAGCACGCGGCTGCGCGACGGCATCGCCGTGGCCGAGGCGCGCAACAATTCCTGCGCGGCCTGCCATATGGCCTTGCGCCCGCAGGTCATGACCGAGATTCGCCGCGGTGAAGAGATCATCACCTGCGACAACTGCGCACGCATCCTCTATTACGTGCATAAACAAACCGCGCCGCAGGCGTCAACGCAGACCGCGCCCTAACTAACGAGCCGGGAAGGCTAAGCTTGCTCCTTATTCTTCCCGCATCTCGCTAACTCCCTCCTCTTTAATCTCCCGCCATAATTTCGCAACCAACGCGCGGTCAAATGCGCGCTGAGTTTTCGTGTCGCAAGACTTGAGGTGACCGGGATGGCGGACGCACAAACGGCGGAGCAACAGCAAACGGTGACAGCGGATACGCCGCCGAGCGTCGTGCGCGGGCGACGCGCGAACTGGTGGCAGCGGCGCGGCACGAAGCGTCGTTGCTGGTACGAGGACGCGCGCGGACGCCGCATCACGGACGAGGCTGCGCTCGCGCGCATCAAGACGCTCGTCATCCCGCCCGCGTGGCGCGAGGTGCGCATCGCGCCGGGCGCGCACAGTCGGCTGCAAGCCATCGGCGTGGATGCGGGCGGGCGTGTGCAGCGCATCTATCACCCCGCGTTCGCGGCCAAACAGCAAAAACTCAAGTACGAAAAGATCGTGCGCTTCGGCGCGCAACTCAATGCGCTCAGACGCAAAACGAACGAAGACATCGCCCGTGAAGGCTTATCAAAAACGCGTGTGCTGGCGGTCATCATCCGTCTCATCAATGATCTCTATTTCCGCGTCGGCTCGGAACTGAGTGTCACACGCTATCGCACCTACGGCGTCACGACCTTGCGCAACCGGCATCTCACGATCAAGCGTGGCGGCCAGTTGGTCTTCAACTTCGTCGGCAAGCATCACATACGCCACCGCCGCCTTCTCGTGGACGAAGAACTAGCTATGCTCATGCGTGACATACAGAAACTCGGCGGCGCGAGGCTGTTTCATTATTACGACGAAGAACAGAAGAAGGCGATCCCCATCCGCCCACGCGACGTGAACGAGTACATCAAGACGGCGACCGCGCCGGAGTTTTCCGCGAAAGATTTTCGCACGTGGGGCGGAACACTGTTGGCGGCGGTCGAGTTGGCCGAGTTGGGCAAACCGGAGGACGAGAAACAGGCGAAGCGCAATCTCGTGCGCGCGATCAAACGTGTGGCCGAACGTTTGGGCAACACGCCGACCGTCTGTCGCAGCAGTTATATTCACCCACGTGTGCTGGCGAGCTATTGCGCCGGCACGACGCTCGAAGAGTTTCGCCCGCGCCGGGAGCGGCGCATTGGTCGCCAGCAACCGGAGTATCTACCGGAAGAGCGTGCGTTGTTGAAGTTGCTGCAAGCATGAAGCGCTAGCTGCGTCTAAACGAGCGGCTGGTGGGAACACAGAGGGCACAGAGGCGGCACGGAGGGCACAGAGCAAAGCGATCTCAAATTTGAGATTTCAGATTTGAAATTTGAAATCTGCGATCAGTTTTTCTCTGTGCTCTCTGTGTACTCTCTGTGCCCTCTGTGTTGAACTGAGCAATCGCTGCGTCTCACTAACCGATTAGAAGCGATACTGATAGCGCGCCGTGATGCTGCGGCCGGGGCCGTCTATGCCCCAACTGAGACCGCGCTGGTTGTGATCGAAGATGTTCTCGAAATCAATGGAGACGTGCGAGCCTTCGCCGAAGCGGAAGCCGCCGCGCACGTTGAAGAGACCGTAGCCGGGAATGTAGGTGAAGAGCGGCGCGGACGTGGCCGTGCCGAGCACGCGCGTCTGCACCTGTGCGAGCGTCTCGCCGGTGGCGATCAGAGTAGTCTCATCGCCCGTCGCGCAACGCCCGTCGGGGCCGGGGTTGACGAGTCCGCGCACGCACGCGCCATTGCGGAAGAAGTCGCGTATGTCGTTGCGCGAGCGGGTCGCGCCGGTGCGCCGGTCGCCGAGGTCGAGCGTCGAGAGCCGGTTCTGTCGATCAGCTAAAGTCGAATAAGCCTCGACGAAATAGTGGCGGCCGGCCGGTTCGTAGCGCAGGCGCACGAAGCCGGTCGCGGGCGGCGTGCCGCCTTCGATGTTGGGCGGGAGTCCGGTCGCGCGGTCGTAGGCGCGGATCATGGTGAAGTTGCCGGCGAACGTCCAGTCGCGCGTGAAGCGATAGTTGAGCGATGATTCGAGACCGTAGATGCGGGCGCGGGCGAGGTTGGTGCGCACTAGCACGGGGTTGGTCGAGAGCGGGACGAAGATCGCGCCGTTGGCGTTCTGTTGCGTGATCGGCTGATCGCCGAGGAAGCGCCCCGTCGCGCCTGCGGGCAGGATGAGCGTCTGTTGCGAGATGGCGTTGCCGACATCGTTGAGGAAGAGCGTGAGATCGGTATCGAAGTTGCGCCGCCGGTAGCGCACGCCGCCGTCGAAGCTGTTGCTCGTCTCGGAGCGTAGCACGCGCACGGGCTGGCCGGTCGAGACGGCGGTCGCGTCAGCGGTCGAGCCGATCACACCGCCGAGCGAATTGGCGGTGAGCGCGTCGGCCTCGAAGCCGTTGCCGACGAGACCAAGCGTGCCGAGGTCTGTGGTCGAAGGCGCGCGAAAACCCCGGCTATAGTTGAATGCGAGATTAAGGCCGGGCGCGATTGTGCCGACGAGGCCGATGCGACCGGAGAAGTTATCCACGCGCAGGCTGTCATCAGGGAAGAGCGGCCGGTTGTTGACGATGGGCGAATTCGCGGCGCGCGAGCGGTAAGACGCGACGTTGTAGCGCAACGCCGCGCTCAAGCGCAGCCGGTCGGGGACGAGTTCGGCCACGTCCTGGATGTACGCGCCGGCATTGATGTAGCGTGCGCCGTTGGGGATGCGCGGGCGCGAGTTGGGGGACAGGTTCGTGACCGGGTTGAACGTGAAGGCCGGCGCGGCCACGGTCTCGCGATAGAAGTCCGCGCCGATGAGCATGGTGTTGTTGCGCGTCAGTTGTTTGTCGAGATAGCCGCTGAGACCGAAGACCTTAGTGCGCTCTTTCTGGTGCGTGACGGTCGCACGCGGATTGCCGCGCCCGCCCTGATTGACGCGCTCCTCGCGCTGCGCATTGTAAGAGGCAGTGAGCGAGAGGTTGTCGAAGAAGCCGACGCCCTGTTTGAGGTAGCGCAGGTAGCCGAAGTCGAGCATCAGGTTGCGCAGGTCGGCGATCAGATTGCCGTCGCCGCCGAGCGTCTGATCGTAACGCTTGCCGCCGTCCTGCTGGCTGCGTTGATAGTGAAAGACGAGTTGCTGATCGGTGGCGGGGGCGTAGTTAAAGTGGAACGTGCCGCCGTATTGCGTGAACGCGGTGTCGGTCAGGCGCGTGCCGAGAATGTCGGAGCGCAAGCCGAGGAAGCGTTGGATGGATGAATGTAGATCGACGCCGCCGGCGGGGCGCAGGTTGTTGACGCGGCGCGCGGCGATGTTCGCCAAGAGACCCATGCGGCGCGTGCCGTAAGTGAGCAAGGTGTTGCCGCCATATGAGAGATCGGCGCTAGTGAACATGGTGTTCAGTTCGCCGTGCCATTCGGGCGTGGCGCTGCCTAGGCCGGGCACGCGCGTGACCAGATTGATCGTGCCGCCGATGGAGTCTGAGCCGTACTGCGCGCTGTTCGGCCCGCGCAGGACTTCGACGGCGCGCAAAGAACTAGGCTCGTTCAGGTTGAAGAACGTGTTGATGCCGCCGCGCATCGCGGACGTGGTGTAGCGCACGTCGTCCACGTAGACCGCGACCTTCGTGCCCGTCAAGCCCCGCACGAAGATGCCGCCGATGGTCGGGCTGGTGCGCTGGAGCGCGAGACCCGGTTCTTCGTCCGCGATCTGCGCGAGCACGGCTGTCGCACGCTCCTGTATGGCCTCTTCGCTGATGATGTTGACGGCCTGCGGCACGCGCTCTTTGTCCGCCGCCTGTCCGCGCTCGGCCGTGACCGTCACCTGTTCGGTGAGCGGGTTGATCTCAAGCACGACGGGCACGTCCGTCGTGTCGCTTGCGCCCACGCGCACGGCCACGCGCCGGTTGGCGAAGTCCACGCGCGTGACGCGCACTTCATACGAACCGGGCGGCACGTTGTCGAAGTGAAAGCGACCATCGCTGTCGCTTTGCGTCGTCTGCATCGCAGCTTGCTGCGTGCTGATGAGATAGATGCGTGCGCCGCTGACGCTCGCGTCTGCCGTGTCATGCACCGTGCCGGTTATCTGTCCGCGCGCCCCTTGCTGGGCTTGCGCGAGCGGTGCGCATAAGAACGCGGAGATAGTGATAGCCAATATGAGTCTTAAAGTTGAGGAGGTCTTCATCGTCGTTTGTCCTGTCCTTGAATTGAAGCCGTGCTGGTTGTTGCGGCGGCAAAGCCATGTAGTTGACACGCCACGCCAATGCACCGGGGTCATGCGGTAACGGCTGACGGGATGTGCCAGTTGAAGGTTCAGCTTAGACGGGTGCGCGAACTACTACCAACGGCCGTAGTTCGCGTGCGGGCCATGCGGGCGCAGCGGGCGGACTGAAAAGATTTAGGCCGGCACGCCTCGGAGAACGTGCCGGCCTTGCTGTTGTCGCGCATCGGTTCCGGCGCAGACGCTGCTGAAAGGAGATTTATGCCGCAGCAGCGGTGCCATGACGCGGACTTGAGCTTCATTGCCCAACAGCCTACGCCGGTCTGCAATCTACTACCAGCATTCGTTTTCGGCGGGCGCGAAAAAAATTGAAACGGCCAACAGTGTCGCTATCTCAGCGCACCGACGACATATTCGAGCGCCGCGTGCATCGTGGCCAGCACGCGCGCATCGGCGGCGGCGCAGACCGCCACTAACAAGAGCGCGCATGCGCCCGCCCAAAGCCACGCACCGGGAGCGCGCAGACCGACGGCACGCCGCGCACCCGCTTCGCTCGCCGCCAATTGCATCAGCCGGCGCACGCGCCACGCGAGGCTGCCGTCGTCGAGCGCGCCGATCAAATATGCGCCGGCCGGCAGTGCGGGTCGTGCGTTTGCTGGTACGAGCCGCGCGATCTTAACGAGCGCCGAGGCGAGATCGAGGGCGGTGTCCGCGTCGCCTGCATGTGCTGCATGCTCGTCGGCCGCGGCCTCCGCGCTCTCGCTCCACGCGCGGTCGAGCGTGCGCCCGGCGGGCACGATGGTCAGCGCGTCGCGGCAACTGCGCAAGAGCGCCCGCTTCAAATTATCGCGGGCGGCGAGATGACCGCACTCGTGCGCGAGCGCGGCGCGGAGTTCCCCGTCGTTGAGTTGGGCGAAAATTTGCTGCGCGATAAAGAGGCGCGGGCGGAGCGCGCCGACGACGGCGATGACCGGAAAGCGATGCGCGACGCGGTAAGCGGGCACGCTGACGCCGGGCAACTTAACCGGCGCGGCGTGCCGCAGCCAGTCGGTGACGAGCCGGCGTGTCACAAGCCATGCAGCGAGACCGCGCCAGAGCGCAAGCGCCAGCCCGATGATCGCCAGTGCGGCGAGCGCGGCAAGTTTTAGGCTAACCGTCTCGGCCGCGCTTGCCGGCTCGTAGATTAGATAAGCGGGCACGACGAGCACGGCGACGAACAGCAGCGCGAGCGCGAACGGCCCCAAGCGGAGCGCGAACAACATCTGTGCGCGCACCGAGGCAGACCACGCGCGCGTGCGGCGGTCGAGCCAGCCGCGCCACAAACCGGCGCTGGCTAACGAGACGAGCGCGTTCGCGGTCAGCAGTGCCGCGAGCGCGAGGCATAGACCAAGCAAGTGGTACATGATCTCTAGTCCTCGCTCGCACGCGGCGGCGGGTTGCGCCGCAGTTCCCGTCGCTTCTCTTTGACGAGCCGCTCAAGCTCGTCGAGCAATTCGCGGTCACGCGCGCTGACCGCGTCCACGATACAGGCCAGCACAGGCTCGACCGCCTGCTCGTTGCGGCCGAGCAACACGTCTAGCACGTCCTGCGCGATGCCGCGCTCCAACTCTTCGGGCGAGACGCGCGGCGCGTAGATGAAGGCGCGGCCGTCTTTGCGCCGCGCGAGCAGGTTCTTTTTGTAGAGCCGGTCGAGCGTGGTCATCAAGGTTGTGTAAGCGACACGGCCATCGAACTCGTCGTGTACGTCGCGCACGCTGCACGCGCCGCGTCGCCAGGCGGCCTGCATCACCTCACGCTCAAGTTTACCGAGCGCGGGCAGCACCGCATCCGACGGACGCTGGAAACCGAATAGACGAAAGGTTGGTACTCTCATACGGGTTGCAAGTTATAGTTTGATTCGAGCCGCGCGGTCAATGCGGCGGGCGCAAAAGTTTATTGGCCGCCGGATGTCCCCCAACACCCGGCGGCCAACATTTGCGAAGATCGCGCTGCCGTTCACCCTTGACTGATGAGCATTAGAAGAACAGCGTACTTAGACCTTCGCGTATCTGCCAACCGCTGCCTCCCCGATTGGCGTTGGTTGCCAGAAGACTCGCGCTTGCAACATCGCCTACCCCTGAATCTCCGTGTCTGCCCGATGCTCCAAGCGACCTTACCCACTTACAAGCGCATCATCGGCCAGCCCCCTTGAGGAAAACTTGAGCCACACGCGGGCAGGAGCACGGCATCGGCCGATTAAACCTCTATCTTTGATGGATTTACGCCGGCGCGAAAAAAAATTCCGCGCCCGCAAAAATATTTTTCATGATAAAAATGTAGGCGCGGGAATTGCTCCTCTTCCTAACTTGACTGCGACCCCAAGCTCATCATCTATCCGCAGGGATCGTCCGCCCACACCCCATATAGTGCCGACCTTGCACCATCTCGGATAAGACAACTACTAGCGTGATTAAACTTTCGCGGCGAAACGCTGTGCGAAGTTTGCGCGTCTTCATAAACGCCCACGCGGGCACGGGCTTTGCTCTCGCGTCGGGCAGCAAAGCGCGAAGCCCAACGCTTGCGCGGGTCATCGTGAGTGCGCCGGTTGTTCTCGCCTGCCCGCTGCACTCGCCGCCGATACACGCAAGCGCCGCGACGACTGACTCTCCGTCCGACCGCAACATAAAAGGAGCGTAGCTATGCGCTACAACACCACCACTATCGTCCGCACTCTCTTGCTCTCGACCCTACTGCTCACACTGGCCGGCGCGACTACACTAGCGCGCCCCATCGCTGACGACGATACCAAGTATGACTATGACGAGACCGCGCGCGTCGCCCGCATCAGTCTGCTGACCGGCGACGTATCTCTGCGCCGCGCTGGCGGCAATAAATGGGAACGCGCGACGTTGAACTTCCCGCTCGTTGAAGGCGACCGGCTGGCGACCGGCGCAGGCTCACGCGTCGAGATACAGATCGACGCGCGCAACTTCGTCCGCCTCGGGGAGTACGCGACGCTCGATGTCGTCACGCTACGCAGAGAAGGTGTCGCGCTCAGTGTGCCCGAAGGCACGGCCACCTTGCGGCTCGCGCGCTTCGACCGCGCCAAAGAGTATTTCGAGATCGACGCGCCGAAGACGACCATCGCCGCCGAGCAACGCGGCCTCTTCCGGCTCGATGTCGCGCAGAACGGCAACGTGCGCGTCACCGTCCGCGACGGCGCACGCGCACGCATCTATTCCGACACGTCCGGTTTCACTTTGCGCGACGGCCGCACGGCCGAACTCGCCTACGACAACGCGGGCGAAGGCGATTGGGAATTCTCCGCCGCGCGCGACCGCGACAACTGGGACACGTGGGTGAACGACCGCGAGCGGTACTTGGCCTCGCGGCTGCGCTATGACGACCGGGGGCGCTATTACGATCAAGACATCTGGGGCGCGGAGGAACTGGATTCCTACGGCGACTGGGTCTTCGCGCGCGATTACGGCTACGTCTGGCGACCACACGTCACCGTCATCAACCACTACAATAATTGGGCCCCGTATCGCTACGGACATTGGACTTGGTGTCCGCCTTACGGCTGGACGTGGGTCGGCGATGAAGCGTGGGGTTGGGCACCTTATCACTACGGGCGCTGGGTCTATTACGACAATTACTGGTGCTGGGCCCCGCGCGGCTACGATCACTACAATCATCGCAGTTGGTGGCGACCCGCGCTCGTTGCGTTCGTCTTCGTCAATAACAACTCGTATGTCGCCTGGTATCCGCTCAGCTACCATCAACCCGATCCACACGCGCGTTACTACCGCCAGCCTGATCGCCTGACGCCCTTGCGCGCAGATCAGATCGCGGGCTTGCAACGCATCAATCCGATCTACCAACGCGCCGTCACGAGTCTGCCCGCGCGCGAGTTCGGCAGCGATAGAGTGCGGGCGCAACCGGCGAATAACGAGCTAGCGCGCAATGCGATCAATGCCGATCCCGTGCGTGGTCGGCTGCCCGTCCGGCCCGTTGACGACAATGCGAATAACGGCAACACGCGCCCGGGCCGCCCCGCGCTGACAGAGCGGCCGCCGCTCGGCAATGCCGCCAAGACCGAGCGCGGCGATCCCATGATGCGTATCCCGGAACGGCCGACCGGCGCGGGTAAACGTCTCCCCGGCGCGCCGCTCGACGAAGAACTGCAACGCGGACGCATCTTTAATAACCGCGTGCCGCGCGTCGTTGCGTCTGACCCGAACGGCGGCGCGGACGCGAATCGCGACGAGCGCAACACCGGCGCAGTCGCGCGCCCCGCACGTCCGCCGCGCATGACTGATCCGAATGGCGACAACAACGGCACACCGAACGTATCGCGCCCGGATCGGCCCGCGCGCAACCCAGACGAGAACGAGCGCCCGCGTGAGCCTGTCATCAATGATCGCTTGGAGCGCAAACGCACTATTGTCGAGCGACCGCCGGAGCAGACCAACAACGAACAGCCGCAACCGGACTCGCGCCGCGAACGACCACGCATCGAGCGACCCGACCCGCCTGAGGAGCGGCGCGCTAGTCCTGAGCCGCGTGTCGAGCGGCCCGAGCCGAAGTTAGAGCGTGCGCCAAGGTACGAACGGCCCGAACCGCGCGAAGAGCGCGCCCCGCCACCGCGCGAGGAACGCTCGCAGCCGCGTGAGGAACGGCAGCCGCCACGCGAAGAGCAACAGTCTGCGCCACCACGCGAAGAACGCAGCGCACCGCCGCCGCGTGAGGAGCGCAGTGCGCCGCCACCACAACGCGAGGAGCGAAGCGCGCCGCCACCGCGCGAAGAGAAACACGCAGAGCCGGCGCGCGAACGTGAACCGCCACCAACGAAGGAGCGGCCGCCGCAGGCGCGCTAACGCTCTACTTTGCGCAGTCAGCGCGGGCGATGAGGTTGAGCTTCGTCGCCCGCGCCAACTCAGTCTTAACTTGTCACCTGCCTCCCCGGAAAGGCCGTGCCCCGATGTTGCTCGACCGCCTCAGCCTGCGCCTCGTCGCGCTCATCTGCGCGCTCGCGCTCGGCGCTTATCTCTTCGCCGTCATCACGCACGCGCAAGCGCCGGCCGCGCGTGCCTTACAACCAGACCTGCGCCACGCGCTCGCCACGCGCACGACGACCGATCAGACAGACAC
>JANMAD010000506.1:0-13859 GCA_031359515.1 Acidobacteriota bacterium
GCACGCTGAAGTTGCAAACAAATCTGGGGGCAATCCTAGCTATCTGCCCTGAAATCAAAAGTTTAGTTTTAAGCCAAACTGGAATTGGCGCGGGTCGAAGGAGGCGGTGGGGCGGCCGAAGTAGCGCCCGGAGCCGTCGCGTTTGTTGAAGGCGTTCACGTCGTCGAAGCGCGGCGACGCGGAGGCTTGATTGAAGCGGTTGAAGAGATTGAAGCCTTCGGCGATCACCTCAAGCCGCAGCCGCTCGCCCATGGGGATGGTGCGCGCGACGCGCATGTCGAACGCGGTGTAAGAGCGCGTGATGCCGCGATTGCGGCCGAGCGTGCCGGAAGTGAATGCGGGCGGGATGAAGAGTGTTCCGTCGGCCGCGACGTTCGGACGGTCGGTCTGCCCCGTCTGATCGTTGTTGGTGTCAACGCCGGTCAGGATGTTGAATGGGCGACCCGAAGAGAGCTCAAGGATCGGCGCGACGACGAAGTTCGACAGGAACCGCCGGAAGCCGCTGGCGTCCCCACGCCACGTGGCGGGCGAGGCGAGCACGCCGCTGAAGACGAAGCGATGGCGCTGGTCGAAGAGCGAGTCGGCGCGGTCGTTACGCAGATTGGAGGCGTCCTGCGGGAGCAACAGCGTCTGCAAGTCCGACGAGTCGTCAATCGAGTGCGACCAAGTGTAAGAGGCGAGGAACTGGAAGTTGTTCGTGAAGCGGCGCTTCAACTCGAAGTTCGCCGCGTGATAGATGGACGTGCCGTCGGAGACCTGCGCGTTGACATCGCCGTAGGTCGAGACGATGCCCGGCGTGCGCAACGCGCCCGTCGCCGTCAACGCGCCATTGAAGACGGCCGGCGTGACCGCGCCGCTCGTGACGGACTGCACGAAGAAATAGTTGGGGCCGCTGCGGCGGAACAGATTCGCCGCGAACGGTTGCACGACCGCGCCGCGCGTGGTGACGGAGATCAAACCGGGAATCGGTTGGGCCACGATGTTGGCGCACGCTGAAGGCGACACCGTCAGCACGTCGGTCGTGGACGTGGGCTGACGATTGTTGCAGCGCACGAAGTTTTGGATCAGCAGGTTGTTGTTCGGCGCGTTGAGATTGGTCGGGCGCGGCAGGTGATGCGCGCCGACGAAGAGCCAACTCGCCGACAGCGACATGTCCTTCGTCAGCTTGCGCTCGACGGTGACGTTCGCTTGATTGGCGTAAGCGTACTCGAACCTCTTATCGACGGGCAGCGGGAAGGGCAGGACGGGGCCGAAGCCGGGGAACGTCTGGTCGTTGAAGCGCTGGCGGCCGAACTGATAGTCCGTCCCGGCGGCGACGCCCGGCGTTCTGAACCCGGCCGGGCAGAAGGGGCTGGCCTGTCCGGTGCAGACTGTGCCCTGAAAAATTTGCGCCGCGTTCAAGATCGCCGTCGGCGCGGGGCTGCCCGGCGTGGCGACGAACTGTTGCTGTTGCACGTTGTCGGCGATGTCTGAGTTGAAGGCGATGGCGAGCAGTGGGTGGTCGTAGAAGAGACCGTAGGCGGCGCGCACGACCGTGTTGCCGTCGTTCTTCACGTCCCACGCCATGCCGATGCGCGGCGCGATGTTGTTCTTGTCGCGCGGGAAGCCTTGCTGCACGCCGAAGAATTCCTGCACGGCCAGATTGTCCGCGGCGGTCAGCGCGATGCCGGAGAGCGGGTCGGTAAAGGCGCTCGTCGGTAGTTGCTTCGTTTGTTCGTAGTCGTAGCGCACGCCGTAGTTCAACGTGAAATTTGGCCGCAGTTTCCAGGAGTCTTGTGCGAACACAGCGAACGGGCGGTTGGTAAGCGCACTGACGGGATTGCCAAAGCCCTGCACGTAGTTGCCGGGGACACCGATGCCGTATTGCTGCACGGGCGTGAAGTCGGGCGGCGGCGGCAAGCCCGGCGTCGTGCAGAGCGCCGAGACGAGCGCGCACGCGCTTAGACCGCCGAAGTTATAGACGCCGGCAAAATTCAATTCAAAGATCGCGTTGACGCTGATGAAAGCGGCGTCACCGCCGAACTTGAAGGTGTGATTGCCGTGGACAAGGTTGAGGTTATCGGTGTACTCGTAGCGATTCTCTGTGCGGATGACCGGCGAGAAAAGCTCGCGCCCGATGAAGGCCGTGCCCGAAATGTTCGCGGCGACCGCCTGCCCGTTCTGCGAGCGGAAGGTGGCGCGGCGCTGGCCGAAGTTGAAGCGCCCTTCGTTGACGATACTATTCGAGAGCGTGGAGTTGAGCGAGGCGACGAACGACGTGTCGCGCAATGTTTGAATGCCGGTGCGCGAGAAGTCGTTTTGGCCGAGCGCCTGATTCTGCGACTCAACCTGTATGCCCGTGATGTCGGACGGATTGTAACCAAAGCGCATGGTCAACAGATGCTTGTCGGTGATCTTGTGATCGAGCCGGGCCGAGGCGAAGGTGGTCGCCTCTTTGATCGGGAAGACGCGCGCCAACTGCGTGAGCGGGCGGAACGCGATATTGCTGACCGGCACGGGCGCGCTCGACAATAGGAAGCGTGCGCCGACCTGTGTGCCCGCCGGAATCGGCGACAAGGCCCCCAGACCGGGGAAGACGACGAGCGGGTTCGTGCCATTCAAGGCCGTCGAGCCGCCGCCTGACGCGAGAAAGGCATAAGGCACGGCCGCCGAGACCGCACACGCGCCGAGCAGCGTGTTGATATAAGTGACTTGCGCCGGCGTCAGATTGTTGAAGGTCTGCCCGCTGATGGTCACGCTGCCGGTCAAGCCCTGCGCCACGTTGCTCGTGAAGAAGCCCGACTCCTGCCGGCGGCGCTGCTCGAAGGCCATGAAGAAGAAGGTGCGGTCGCGGTCGAGCGTCCCGCCCAGCGTCGCGCCGTATTGCGCACGCGTGAACGGCGGCTTCTTGTTCACATCGTTATCAATGATGGGCGCGAAGGAGTTGCGCGCTTGGATTGATTTGTGCCGGATGAAGCCGAAGACGTTGCCGCGCAGATCGTTCGTGCCCGACTTCGTAACGACGTTGACGACGCCGCCCGCCGTGCGCCCGAACTCCGGTGCGAACGAGTTGGTCACCACCTGAAACTCCTGCACCGCTTCCTGCGAGACGGTCGAGCGCGAGGCGTTGACCGAGTTGTCGGTGTTATCCGCACCGTCCACTTGCACGAGGTTGGAACGCCCGCGCTGCCCGCCGAAGTTCAAGCCTGAAGTCGGCGCTGGCCCGATGGGGCGGCCGTTGTCGCGCGTGACGGTCGAGGTGGTCAAGGCAAAGTTGATGTAGTTGCGCTCGTTGATCGGCAGGTTCTCGATGCGCTGCTGATCAATCGTATTGGAGACCTGCGTGCGCGAGGTCTCCACGATCTGCGTGGTCTGTTCCGAGATCGTGACCACGTCGGTGATCTGGCCGATCTCAAGCGCTACGTCCAAGTCGGCCACCTGCCCGACGGTGAGCGTGACGGAGGTGAGACTGGCCTTTTTGAAGTTGGTCGCCTCGACCGTGACCTCATAGTCGCCGGGCGGCAGGCTCGTGATGCGGTAGTAGCCTTCGTCGTTGGTCATGGCGCTGCGTTCAGCGCCCGTGGCCTTGTTGCGCGCGGTCACGTTCGCGTTCTGCACGACCGCGCTGTTAGGGTCGCGCACGTAGCCTTGCAGATCGGAGGCGTTCGACTGCGCTTGGGGGAGCGCGACGACGGCGCAGCCGATGGTGAACAGACAGATGAGCACGAAGCGAAACGCGGCCGGGAGCAACCGCACGGGGAATGCACGCATGTTCAGACTCTCCTTCAGTAGAAAACCAAGATTCAAGTTGTGATAGCAGGACGCGAGTGTGTTAATTCGCTCTAAGGAACTTGCCGCCGCGCCGGGAGCAGGAGCGTGGCCGCGCCGGCAAACTCACGGCCGGGCACTGGGCTATGCGCGCCGGAAGCAAAAGCAAAGTCGCGCCGACGTTGTACCGCAAAACACACACACGTGGCAAGCACTATTCGCCCACAGCAATACATGATACATACATCGCGACCCAGCCTAACCTAGCCCGCCGGGGCCGAGCCTAACCGGGACTAAACGGAGTTGCGGAATCCGTTAACGCGCGTGCGCCGCGACCGCAGGCTAAAAACCTGCGCAGAGTCAGCGCCCACAGGTGGGCGTTAATCAGCAGCGGAGGGGCGGACTTAAATAACAGTTCACGATCAGCACGCGCTTCTTGGCGTGTGTGACCGAGCGCCTGCTGCTTGTGCTCAAAGGGTAATTCATCAGCTTTCTTCACTCCGGCCGCATGTTGTAGCGAACACGTGGCAAGTTAATAGACCAGGCCCGTTACGGCTTCAAGTTAAAGAAAGCTACCACGCCCGCATGGTCGGATGGCCAAAGTCCTGTGAGCGTAAGCGCCGCTGTCGTGTGCCCGACTAACTCCGCGCCGTCGAGGCCGAGTTGGCCGCGATAGAGCACCAGATCGATCCGTTGCGTCGGGGTGGTGGGGGATGTGTACGGGTCTTCGCCGTGGAGCGGCCACGTAAAGCCAGCTTCGCCCGGATGTGTGCTTGGCCAGGCGTCCGTGAAATTGGCAGCAAGCAGATGGAAGTACGCAGCGTTCTGGACGGGATCGCTGCTGGCCGCGTCCGAGTTGAAATCCCCGCCCAAGATCACCGGCAACTCCGTGGCGCATGGCCCCTGCGTCAACTCATCCGCCTGCGCGATCTGGACGAGCGGCGAGAACGACTCCAGATGCGCGGTGACGAAGCGGAAGCCCTTGCCGCGAATCTTGCCGTCCACCGCGATCCAGCCGCGTGGAATTGTGAGCGCGCCTAGCACGGGGCTGTTGAAGGTCAAGTTGGTGACGAAATGTTGCGCTCGAATGTTCGACAGTTTGAGGCCGGACGTTTTGAGGTCGGCGCGGGCAAGTACGACATCGTAGTCGGTGAAGCGGATGTCTATGCCGAGGGCGCTGGGCGCTTCGGCGTCGAACTCGGCCAAGACGGCAATCGGCGTGTAATGCCGTCCGCGCCTGTTAAGCTCGTCGAGGAGCGATTGGAGCGCGTCGTAGGTCACGACCGTGGCCGGGCCGCCGAAGGGGCCTGTGCGCCAGGTGCTGACCTCTTGTAAGCCGACAAGTTGCGGTTGCGCGGCTTCGATCTCGCGGGCGATGGCGGCGGCTCGTGCCGGGATGTTGCTCTGCTGCACTTCGTCGTAGGCGGCTGCGACCTGTGTGGCAAATTCTAGCCCTGTGGTCGCGGCAAAGATCGACCCGAAGTCTGTGGCCTCGTCCATGTTGCGCGTCATCACGGTGAGACCTCTGTCCCTGCCCGCCGCACCGATGAGCCGTTGGCGCAGTCTTTAAAGACGCTGGAGATGGATGCGAATTTCATCCCTGCGCTCTATTTCTGCGGGCGGGCTTACGAACAGAAGGAGATGTATCGCGAGGCCATCACAGTCTATGAACAGGGGCTGGTAAAACTATCGGGCGGCCTCCCACTCGCCACCGCGATCCTTGCGCACGCCTACGCGCTCGCCGGCGATCTGAACCAAGCGCGCCAACTGCTCCACGCACTGCTGCAACTACATGCAGAGGGCCGGCACTACGTGCCCGCCTATGGCGTGGCGCTTGTCTACATTGCCCTCGCAGATCACGAGCAAGCTTTCGCCTGGCTCGAACGAGCCTGCGCCGAACGCTTCCTCTGGCTGGTGTACCTCGACGTAGACCCGGCCCTCGATCCCCTGCGCGCCGACCCGCGCTTCAATGCCTTGCGCCAGCGCGTCGGGCTACGCAATTGAACAGGCAACTGTTTCCCATCATCACGATTGACCGAACCGCAATCTGTATTCGGTCGAGTTCATAAACCCATTGACCGTCGTGCGGAAATCCATCGGGTGCGCTCGGGTAGGCGAGCCACGACTGATAGCCGCTCTCTTTTTGACTTCCGGCGCGAGATCATTGCCGGATATGTTCGGCCGAGGGGTTACGCGCGCTATCGGCTTAGACTAAACTCTAGCAGCCGCCTTCATTGCTGCAATACTTGCCTACGATTATCAACACCACTATCGCGACCCCAATGGCCACACCAATGGCGATCTTCGCGCCGGTCGAGAGATTATTGCCCTTGACCTGCTTGACCTGCGGATAAGCAACCGTCGTAGCGACGCCGGTCTTTGCATCTACTACGATAAAGCTATCTGCGCCCGCTTCGCTGATATATCCCTTCAGCTTTGTTTTGTCTCGTAGCTTGACTTCCACACGCGCCGCTTCACCCACACCGAGGCGGCTGATGCTGTCTTTAACTTTCGCCGTCAAGCGCGCCTGCTGCTCTTCTTTCGCGGCCGCAGAAGCAAACTCCACGGCAACCATATTGAGCAATAGACTGGCCAGCACTAATGAGAGAAGTTTCTTGAGCATCTGTTTCTCCTTACGAAAATTGGCATTACCGGGATACGGTGAGCAATCCGTGCGCCTGAGCCTAATCTGTCGGTAATCAGACTACAGGCGGCCCGCCCCATGTCTGCTGCGACGATGGTGAAAATTATTTACCGCTATGTCTGCTGCGCCACCTGAATGATGTTTACTGCACTCAAGGCCAGCGCCGAATGGATTGCGCGCCGTACACTGCCACCAGTCGGAGCCAGCAGGGTTGCCGGCGCATAAGTTTCGCTCCTGAAGTGGAGCAGTCTTTGCATCGCTGTTCCTTGTCCCGGACGCCGCTGCACATTACAATGCGCGCGTTTATCAGGCACGCGCATTGCCGTCTCTTCGCCATCAAGTCGTAGCATACTCTCTAGCGTCACGGCCGACGATACGCGACCACCCGGCAGAAGTCTTTTAAGCCGACTAAAAATTTTCTGAAAAAATTCTGAAAGCGACCATGAGCGAGCGAAGCGTCTACGAGTTCGGGCCCTACCGACTAGACACGGCGGAGTCGCATCTGTTGCGCGCGGAGCAGCCAGTGCCGCTGACGCCGAAGGCCTTCGACACGTTGCGCACGCTCGTCGAGCGGGCCGGGCGCGTCGTCAGTAAGGAGCAACTGCTGGCGGCGGTCTGGCCTGACAGCTTCGTCGAAGAGAACGTGCTGGCCGTAAACATCTCGACGCTACGCAAGGTGCTGGGCGCACAAGCCAATGGGCAACTCTACATCGAGAACATTCCTAAGCGTGGCTATCGTTTCGCCGCCAGTGTGCAAGCAGTGGACGACCGGGCGCGCGGCGTAGCGCCGGGTAACGCAGCCAACAACAGCAGCCCGCGCGCACCGGCGTTCGATTCTTTGGCCGTGCTACCGCTGGTCAACGCCAGTGCCGATCCTAACGCGGAATACTTGTCGGACGGCATCACCGAGAGCATCATCAACAGCCTCGCGCAGTTGCCCCAACTACGCGTCTTGGCCCGCAGCACCGTCTTTCCTTACAAAGGCCGCAGCATTGATCCGCAGCACGTCGGGCGCGAACTGAACGTGCAAGCGGTCTTGACGGGCCAAGTGCTGCAACTGGGCGACCGCCTGATTATCCGCACCGAGTTGGTTGATGTGGCCGACGGCCGACAGCTCTGGGGCGCGCAGTTCAATCGTCCCCCGTCGGATATTCTGCTGGTGCAAGAGCAGATCGCGCAGGAGATTTCGGTCAACCTGCGTTTGCAGTTGAGCGGCGCACAGCAGCGTCTGCTGACCAAGCAGTACACGACCAGTAGTGCCGCTTACAACTCCTATCTGCTGGGGCGCTACCATTGGAACAAACGCACGCTGGCCGGTCTCAAGGAAGGGATTAAATTTTTCGAGGGCGCGCTGGCGCTCGACCGGAACTTCGCGCTGGCGCTCGCAGGTCTGGCCGATTCTTATGCGCTGCTGGGCGCGGTTGAGTATGGTGTGCTGCCGCCGCGCGAGGCCATGAGCAAGTCGCGTGAGTTTGTTTTGCAGGCGCTGGCGTTAGACGAGACACTGGCGGAAGCGCATGCCTCGCTGGCTTACGTCAGTATCTTCGATTGGAATTGGGCCGAGGCAGAGAAAGAATACCTGCGCGCCATCGAGCTCAATCCTAATTACCCGACCGCCTACCATTGGTACGGGCATTACCTGACGGCGATGGGCCGGCAGACCGAAGCCCTCGCACAGATTACGCACGCGCAAAGGCTGGAGCCACTTTCGCTCCCGATCAAGGCCGGGCTGGGCTGGCATTTCTATCTGATGCGCCAGTACGAACAGGCAATCAACGAGTACCGCCAGACGCTCGACATGGAGCAAAACTTTTATCTCGCGCGTTTCCTGCTGGCGATGGTCTACGTGCAAGTCGGCAGGTACGATGAGGCGCTCGCAGAGTACCGGCACGCGAACGAGCAGGTCGGCGGTAGTCCGCCCATCCTTGCGGGCATGGGGCACGTCTATGCGAAGCTGGGGCAGGTGGAGCGTGCGCAGCAGGTCATCACCGAACTGCATCAACTGGCCGCGCAACGTTATGTTTCGCCCTACTACATCGCGACCATCTACGCGGGCTTAGGCGAGCAAGCGCAAGCGTTCGACTGGCTGCATCGGGCCTGTGATAATCAATCCGAAGGCTTGGTCTGGGTCGCCCTCGATCCCATGCTCGACAGCCTACGCACCGCCCCACAGTTTGCCGACATCCTGCGGCGCGTCCAACTATAAAACATGCACACACCATCCGGCCGCCAGCGCACACACAGCGCGCCGCTGTTCTCTATTTAACGGAAGTTCGGGTCGCGCGGGCCAACGTCCGTCGCACCCGCGCGCTTGCGCCGAGCGCGACGACGGCCGCCGCCATCACCGGGCGCGGCGCGAAGGCGGCGCGGCGCAAGAGCGCGCAGACGCGCAGACGTGCGGCGAAGCGTGCGCGATAACGTGCGCGATAGACGGCGGCGAGCGCGTTGAAAGAATCGCCCGCGCGCAAATCGGGTAGAGCGTGCGCGATCACTTCGGCGGCGAGCGCGCCGCTCTCGAAAGCCATCAACATGCCGCTGCCGGTGAACGGGTCGATGAAGGCGGCGGCATCGCCCACAGTCAATAGCCCAGCGGCGGGCACAAGCGGCCAACGCCCGAAACTCTCCAACGCGACCGCCAGCCATTCGGAACGAACGCGCGCATCACGTAACGCTTCGGCTGCCCGCCGGTTCGACATCACGACCTCGCGCATAACACGTTCCGCGTCGCTCGCACGTGCGCGCACGTCGCGCGCCGCGACAATGAAGCAGAGATTGCTCAAGCCGCCTTCGACGCGGCTCAAGCCGCCATAGCCGCCGCGATAAAAATAGATTTCGCACGCGCCATCGGCCAGATGCACATTCTCCAAGTGCGCCTTGAACGCGACGAGCGGCGCGCGTGTCTTCGGCGCGTGGCCGTTTGTATGCGCCGGCTCATCGCTGCCGCGCGCACGTTCCACGCGCCGCGCCAACGCACGCGCACGGCCCGTCGCATCCAACGTGATCGATGCGCGCACTGTCTGTGTCGCGCCCGCGCGCTGCAACTCCACGCCGCACACGCGCCCACCTTCCCACACGAGACCGCACGCCTGCGTCTCTTCCCAAACTTCTACGCCCGCCGCCCGCGCACGCACGAGCAAACGCTCGTCCATCTCCGCGCGACTCAAACCAAGCGCGCCATCGTCGGCTACATTGTTGTTTGAAGCGACACTGCTGTCGCCATGTCCGAACCACGCGCTCGGCACAGATGCTTTGCGCCCGCCGCGCGTGTAGAAGTCGGTCGTCGTGATGCGCGGGCCGCCCGCCACGATCATCTCTGCCAGCACGCCAAGCGCAGCGAAGTGCGCGAGACATTCGGGCGAGATGAACTCGCCGCACAATTTGGCGCGCGGAAACTTTTTCTGTTCCGCGAGCAGCACACGCGCGCCCGCCGTCGCCAGTCTAATGGCCGCGCTCGCGCCTGCCGGCCCGCCGCCGACGACGATCACGTCGTAGTCATTCGCCGCTTGTTCCGTCATCACATCAGTTCAAGGTAGAGGCTCATGTCAGTTAAGTTCAGTTCAACACAGAGGAGACACAGAGATCGCGGAGTCTTTGTGATCTCTGTGTCTCCTCTGTGCCCTCTGTGTGAAAACCCATCCTACCCTACAGCCAATTAACGATTAACCCTTCGCCCCACTCAACACCAAGCGATACGGAAACCGTCGCCGCACTTCGATTCTCTTCAACCCCGCCGCTTCCCCCAACCGCCGCAACTCCGCCGGTTTGAAGCTGCGCAGGATCGAGAGCGCGCCGTCCGCGCGGATCAGACGATTATGCAAGAACAGCCGCGCGATGGTCGTGTAAAAATAATAAGCCACCCTGTGCCGGTGCAGATCGATCACAAAGACGCGCCGCCGCGCTACCCGCGCAAACTCGCGCATGATGCGAACGACCGCATCGTCGCGAAAATGATGCGTGAAGAGCGAACAGATCACGTAGTCGAACGCGCCGTCTGCGAACGGCAGATGAAACGCATCGGCGCGCACCGCCGCGATCTCCGTGTATGCGCGCGACTCTTCCTTGATCGCCCGCGCCGAGCGTTCATTCAACTCCACGCCGACGAGCCGCGCACGCCAACCGCGCCGCCGCGCCTCGTCCGCCGCCACACGCAACAACTCGCCCGACCCCGCGCCTACGTCCAACACCGAGACAGCCGTTAAACCTTCGCGCGCAATCTCCGCCAACAGCGAATGCCGCAACGCCCGCGCATCGCCCAACCACTCGTTGATCAGCCGCAGTTCAACCAGACACCCCTCGTACTCCGCAGGCGTGTAGTCGCCCTTGTCCAAATGCTCAAGCTCATAACTGCGCTGGCGGAACTGATTAAACATAGTGACAAGTGACAAGTGTCGAGTGACGAGCAAGCGACGCGGTTTTAGCTTGTCACTCGTCACTTGTCACTCGTCATTGCTTCTACTACGAGCGCGCTGTTCTTTGAGCCGAAGCCGATGCAGTTGCAGAGGGCGACGCGGACTCTCTGCTCGCGCGCGACGTTGGGCACGTAGTCGAGATCGCAGTCGGGGTCTGGTTCGTCCAAGTTGATCGTGGGCGGGATGATGTTGGTGTTGATGGCGCAGAGCGCGGCGGCCAGTCCGGCCGCGCCTGATGCGCCCTGCGGATGACCGATCTGCGATTTGGTGGCCGACATCGGAATCCGGTAAGCGCGCTGGCCGAGCGCGACCTTCAAGGCGCGCGTCTCGATGCGGTCGTTTAAGACGGTGGACGTGCCGTGCAGGTTGACGTAATCAACGTCGGCGGCCGTGCGGCCGGCATCAGCCAATGCGAGTTGCATCGCCCGCGCAGGCTCTTCGCCATCGTCCGCCAAACGCACGCGATGATAAGCGTCGCACGTCGCGCCGTAGCCGGTGATCTCGGCGTAGATGTGCGCGCCGCGCGTGCGTGCGCGCTCGTACTCTTCGAGCACATAGACCCACGCGCCTTCGCCCAGCACGATGCCGGAGCGCGTGCTGGAGAAGGGGCGCGAAGCCCGCTCCGGCTCGTCGTTCCACTCGTTCGTCAGCACGGTCATCAGATTGAAACCGGCGAGGATGCCGGGCGCAAGCGGCGCATCTGATCCGCCCGCGAGCATCGCGTCTTGTCGGCCCAACGCGATGTGCGTGGCGGCGTAGGCAATGGCGTCGGTGGAAGAGGTGCAGCCAGTGGAGATGATGTGCGAGAGACCGCGCAAACCGAAGGCCATCGAGAGTTCCGACGACAGCCCACCGTGCGTCGAAGCGGGGATCGTATAGACGCTCGCCTTCGTCGTCTCGCCACCGAAGAAGTGCTTGTACTGTTGCTCTGTGAAGGCGAGACCGCCGCCGCCCGTGCCCAGCATGACGCCCATCGCGCGCCGCTCCGCGAGAGCAAAATCCGACGTGTGCATCTGCGCATCGTCCAACGCTTCACGCGCGGCGGCGAGCGCAAGCGGGACGGTGCGCGCGACGTGGCGACGATCCTTCGGGTTGAGTTGCGCCGCCCAATCGAAGTCGCGCACCTCGGCGGCGATCTTGACGGGCGCGTCCGTCACGTCGAAGCTCTCGATGCGGCGCACGCCGCTCGCGCCCGTCTGTAGCCCGCGCCAGAACGCTTTGCGCCCCACGCCGATAGGCGTGACACAGCCTAGCCCCGTGATCACAACACGCCGGGGTCGTTGCAAACTACTCAGCATAAAAACGGCAAACTTTCATCAGTGAGTTAGATCGAATTGTGCTCGGGGGAGCCGAACCAAGCATAACATCGCGCGCCGCCTGGTGACCAATTAGCGCGGCAACGGCCGCCGCATTAACGCTAACGCATGCCCCGCCTGTGTGGTATCGTCGGCCACCGTTATGCGCAAACGAATCCTACCGCTTACTTCCGCTTTGCTCTTGGGCGCGCTGCTGCTCAGCCCGGCGGCAGCGCGCCGGCAGGCCGCGCGCCACAGGGACACGTCCCTGCCCGGCCACGGGATGCCGTTAGACTTACTGTTGCGACGTGGCAAGGTGTTGGACGGCTCAGGCGGTGCGCCGCGTGTGCTGGATGTCGGCATAAAAGGCGAGCGCATCGTCTTTCTCGGCGCCGCCGCACGCGCGCATGTCAGCGCCACGCGGACGATTGATGCGCGCGGCCTTGTCGTCGCGCCGGGCTTTATTGATCCGCACACGCACACGTTGGAAGACCTCTCCGACCCGGCGCGCAAGAGCAACGAGAATTATCTGATGCAGGGCGTGACGACGGTTGTGACCGGCAACGACGGCGCGAGCGCGTTGTCTATCGCCGACCGGCTCGACAAGTGGGCGCAAACCGGCATCGGCACGAATGCAATCTTGCTTGCCGGACACGGCACGATTCGCGGGCAGGTGTTAGGCCAGACGGACGCGCAGCCCGATGACGCGCAACTCGCGCAGATGAAAGCCCTCATGGAGCAGGCGATGAACGACGGCGCATTCGGCATGTCCACCGGCCTCTATTACGCGCCCGGCAGTTATGCGAAGACCGAGGAAGTGATCGCGTTGGCCAAAGTCGTCGCCGCGCACGGCGGGATTTATGACACGCACATGCGCGACGAGAATTCCTACTCCATCGGTCTGCTCGGCTCGATCCGCGAGACGATTCGCATCGGGCGCGAAGCGCATCTGCCCGTCCACATCTCGCACATCAAGGCGCTCGGCCCCGAAGTCTGGGGGCAGAGCAGCGCCGCGATTAAAATCATCGAGCAGGCGCAACGCGCGGGCGTGGACGTGACCGCGAATCAGTATCCTTACAACGCATCGGGCACGGGCCTCGTCGCCGCGCTCGTGCCGCGTTGGGCCGAAGTCGGCGGGCGGGCGGAGATGTTGAAGCGGTTCGACGACCCGCAGGTGCGCCCGCGTTTCATCGCGGAGATAGCAGCGAACATAAAGCGGCGCGGCGGCGCAGAGTCGCTGTTGCTCACGAAGGCGCGCGACGAGTCGCTGGTCGGCAAACGGCTCAGCGAGATCGCACAGGCGCGCGGGCTGTCGCCGGTGGCCGCGGCCGTCGAGATCGTCAAGACCGATGCGCCGAGCATCGCGTCGTTCAACATGAGCGAGCGGGACATAGACAACTTCATGCGCCGGCCGTGGGTCATGACCGGCTCGGACGGCTCGACCGGCCACCCGCGCAAGTACGGCACGTTCCCCCGCAAGCTGCGCGAGTACGTCTATACCAGACATCTCATCACCCTGCCCTTCTTCGTGCGCCACAGCAGCGCGCTCACCGCCGAGACCTTCCGCATCCCCGAACGCGGCCGCCTGCGCGTCGGCTACTACGCCGACGTGATCGTCTTCGACGAACAGACCGTCGCCGACCGCGCGACTTACACGCAACCTGATTTGTTGGCCACCGGCATGCGTTACGTGATCGTGAATGGCAAACTCGCGGTTGAGGATGGAAAGTACACGGGCGCGCTGGCGGGTCGGCCGCTGCGCAA
>JANMAD010000561.1:0-7828 GCA_031359515.1 Acidobacteriota bacterium
GTTACAACACCGAGTGGGGCGGTCGCGCCAAGTCGCTCGCCGAGGGCAACAGCAACTTCGGGCTCGCCTTCCTGCTCAGCTTCCTCTTCATGTACATGGTGCTGGCGGCGCAGTTCGAGTCGTTCATCCACCCGATCACGATCCTGTTGACGTTGCCGCTGGCGATCCCGTTCGGCATTCTCTCGCTGCTCGTCGCGGGACAGACGGTGAACATATTTTCCGGTCTCGGTCTGCTGCTGCTGTTCGGCGTGGTGAAGAAGAACGCGATCTTGCAGATCGATCACACGAACGAGCTACGCGCGCACGGCATGGAACGGCTCGACGCGATCATTCAAGCGAACCGCGACCGCCTGCGGCCCATTTTGATGACGACCATCGCGCTCGTCGCGGGCATGATGCCGCTCGTCGTCTCAAGCGGCCCCGGTTCGGGCACGAACAGATCAATCGGCGTGCTGGTCGTCGGCGGGCAATCGCTCTGTCTGTTGCTCACGCTCTTGGCCGTGCCGGTCTTCTATTCGCTCTTCGACGACCTCGGCCGCAGCAAAGTCTGGGGCCGCGCAGGCGCATCAATCGGCGGCGCATTCGCGTGGGCGCGGCGGCGCACGGCGACGGCCGTCGGCACGTTGTTCAGTAAGTTTTAGTCTGCCGACAGAAGTTCGAGCATGTGCTGCAAATCTCCGATCTCAAATTTGAAATCTGAGATTTGAATTTTGAGATCACAAATTACTTTTATGAGTCATCATCTGACGAAAAAGATTCTGGCGGCGACGGTGCTGTTGGGCTGCACGTTTGTTGTGCCATCTGTGCGGGCGCAACAGGCGACGACGACCGCGCCGCTCTTGACCGATGCCGCTATCAAGCGCGACGAGTTGACCGCAGTCAAAACCGACGAGGTCAAAGAGTTCGCGCAGACGCCGACAGGCACGACGAGCACGCCGACGTTCATGCCGCCGCCATCAGGCAGCGCGCCGCAGACCACCGTGCAGACGCCCGCGCCTTCGGCCAACACGCCGCCGGGCCAGACGAGCGCGCCGCCGACGAACGCACAACCGCTCTCGCCCGACGCGCAGGCGCAGCAGAGCGCGCAGCCTGCGCCGCAGGGCGGCCAGCAGACGCCGACCGGCAACCCGAACGCTTCGCAGCCTGTGGCGCAACCGCAAGCGCCGTTGAATCAGCAAGGCGAGCAACTTGCGCCGGCCACGTCGCCGCAAGGCCCGGCCATCACGCCGCCGCAGAGTCCGCGTGCGCCCGGCCGCGAGAGTGTGCCGACGGCCGCGCCGCGCGAGTTGCCTCTGGCTGTGCCGGCGATTGCGCCGGATTACAAGTCCGCGCCCGCGCCGTTTCCTGCACTCGGCCGCGTCGGCGTGGATATGACGGAGCAACGCCCGCTCGCCATGCGCGAAGCGATTGAGCTGGCGTTGAAGAACAACAAGGACATTGAAGTCGCGCGGCAGAACGTGCGCGTCGCGGAGTTTGATCTGCTCGGCGCACACGGCGTCTATGATCCGCGTTTGAGCGGGCTTAACTATTACGAGCGCACGAAGACGCCTTCGTCGAGCGCGTTGAGCGGCGGCCCGAACGGCGCGGTCACGCAGTCAGACATCACGGGCACGATGCGGTTTGAAGGGCTTGTGCCGAAAGGCGGTGGCGGTTATCGCGTCGATCTCTCAAGCGTGCGCCTCGTCACCGACAATCAGTTCGTCGCGATCAATCCGCAGTATCAAAACGCGCTCACGTTCAGCTACACGCAGCCGCTTCTGCGCGGGCGACGCTTCGATCAGAATCGCGAGCGCATCGAGATCGCGAAGAAGAATCTCAGCTTAACCGACGCGCAGTTTCGCCAGCGCGCCATCGAGACGATCACGAACGTGCAGCGCGCTTACTGGGATTTGGTCTTCACTCTTCGCAACCTGCAAATTCAGCGCGACACGGTGCGCGACGCGCGGGCGCAGCTTGCGCACAACAAGCGGCTCGTCGCCGAAGGCATGCTTGCGCCGATTGATGTCGTCGCGGCCGAAGCGCAGGTCTCCGGTTTCGAGCAGAGCGTCTATACCGCGCTCGACGATGTGAACCGCGCGGAGAACACGCTCAAGAATCTGATCGCGGAGAGCCGCACGGCCGAAGTCTGGAACATCGCGCTCGTGCCGACCGACACGGTTGATGTCCAGCCGCCAGTCGTCGCGCTGCCCGATGCGTTGGACGCCGCATTGCACAATCGCCCCGAAGTGCAACAGTCCGATCTCGCCGCCGCGATCAGCGAGTTGGACGTGCGCCTCGCGCGCGAGCAGACGCGCCCGCAAGTCGATCTCGTCGGCAGCTACGGTCTGGTCGGACTGGCCGGCTCGCTCACCACGTCAGCCAACCCGCTCACTGCGTCGAATGCCTTGATACGTGATCGCGTCAATCAACTCTCGACGTTGGCCGGCTTACAACCTTTGCCCGTGACCGCGACGCAGACGTTGCCGCCTGAACTTGTCGGCGGCATCGGCCAGTCGCTCTCGAATCTGGCCGCGAATCGTTTCAACAACGTGCGCGTCGGCGTGCAGTTAAACTTGCCTTTGCGCAATCGCACGGCTGACGCGCAACTTGGTCGTTCGCTCGTCGCGGGTGAGCGCATCAAGACACAACGCGCACAGCTTGAGCAGTTGATTCAAGTGGACGTGCGCAACGCCTTGCAGCAGACGCGCACGGCCGAGTCGCGCCTGCGTGCGGCCGCCTCTGCGCGCGATGCGTCCGAGCAACAGTATGCGAGCGAGCAGCGCAAATTCGCCGCCGGACAGTCCACGATCTTCCTCGTGCTCGAACGGCAGACCGCGCTCGCCACCGCACGCGGCAACGAGCTACGCGCGCAGACCGAGTTGAACAAGTCCATCGCTGAATTACAACGCGCCACCGGCAACGCGCTCGAAGCCAATCACGTGCAGGTAAGTGTGCATTGACGCGCGCCCGTTCGCGCAAGACAACCGATGATAAAAGCAGACTCACGCAAAGGCGCAAAGACGCAAAGCAGGACGCAAAGAGAGCAGGCAAGCCTTGGCGATCTTCCTTTGCGTCTTTGCGTCTTTGCGTGAGGGTATTTGTTCAGCCGCACTTTAACTCGCAACAGGAACTCGGCAAATGCCCGACGACAAATCGCAAACTGAACCAGAATCTCCCGCCGCGCAATCAAAGCAGACGCCCGGTCAGCAACTCTCCGCGCCTGATGAAGCGCCGCCGCCGAATCGTTTGAAAAAGCTCGTGCGCCCGCTCGTGATGCTCTTGCTCATCGCGCTCGCGGGCTTTCTCTTCTGGCGTTTCTTTCTGCGCAAACCGGATGTGCCCGCGAACATCATTCAAGTGACGGGGCGCGTCGAAGGCGACGACGCGGCCATCTCAGCTAAGACTGCCGGGCGCATCCGCGAGATCAACGTGCGCGAAGGCGATCAGGTCAAGGCGGGGCAGATCATCGCCGTGCTTGACGATGCGCAGGTGAAGGCGCGCGAAGAGGCGGCGCAGTCGGCGGTCGAACAATCGGCGGCACGGCAGCAACGTGCGCAGCAACAGATCGCGTTCTTGCGCTCACAACTCGAACAAGCGCAACTCGGTGTCGCGCAGGCGCGCACAGATGCGCAAGGCCGCGTGCATCAGGCGGAAGCACAAGTCGCCGGGGCGGAAGCGCAACTCGCGCAGGCCGAGGCGGCATACAGTCAGGCGCGTTACGACGAAGAGAAGTTCACGAAGTTAGCGAAGCAGGGTGACACGCCGGAGCGCACGGCCATGCAAGCGCACACGGCGGCGGACGCGCAACGCGCCATCGTGCAAGCAGCGCACAAACAAGTGGACGCAGCGCGCGGCGCGTTGCAAGCGACGCGCGCCGGTCTCATCAACCCGCAGATACGCGCCGCGCAAGCGACCGGCGTTGAGCAACAGATGGCGCAGGCGCAGACCGACATCGAAGCCGCTGCCGCCGACATCGAGCGCGCCCGCGCGCAGTTCCGCGAAGCGGAAGCCAACCGCGCCGACTTGCAGATTGCTGCGCCGTTTGACGGCACAGTCGCCACGCGCACGGCCGAGCCGGGCGAGGTCGTCGCCGCCGGTACACCGATCATCACCATCGTCAACCTCGATAAAGTTTACTTGCGCGCGTTCGTGCCCGAAGGCGAGATCGGGCGCGTGAAGCCGGGCCAGCAGGCGCGTATCTATCTCGACACGGCAAAGGGCGGCGGCGGTCGTGCGCTTGAAGCGACTGTGGAGCGCATTGACCCGGAAGCATCGTTCACGCCGGAGAACACATACTTCCGCGAGGAGCGTGTCAAGCAAGTGGTCGGCGTTAAACTGTTATTGACCAACTCGCAGGGCGCGGCGAAACCAGGCATGCCGGCCGATGGCGAGATTCTCGTCGAAGGCAACGTCTGGCCGCTCGACACGGGCCGGCGTTAGTCGGTTAGGTGTCAGCTCGACTTGGAGATTCCCGGTCACGCAAAAGTGACAGTTGACGAGGGCAAGGAACAGAAATCTTCCACAAACGCACACGAAACAGCACGAAGCCGCACACGAAATTCGTGATCTTTGTTTCGTGCTATTTCGTGTGCGTTCGTGGATAAAACTCTTCTTGTTATGAGCGCCGCACAAGACATAGGGCGAAGTGTTGATGTTGCCACCGCGCAGCCGCGCGACGGCGTACCAACTGCGGCCAATGCGGCGATCAGCGTGCGCGGTTTGCGGAAAAAGTATGGCGCGCTTGAAGCGGTGAAAGGGATCGATCTCGACGTGCGCGCGGGCGAGATTTTCGGTCTCATCGGGCCGGACGGGGCGGGGAAGACGACAACGTTTCAGATTCTAGGCGGCGTGATGCCGCCAACCAGCGGCACGGCCGACATGTTCGGCCGCCGCGCACGCGAAGCACGCGCTTACGTCGGCTATCTCACACAAGCCTTTAGTCTCTATCAAGATTTGAGCGTGGGCGAAAATCTGCGCTACATGGGCGAACTGCGTCTGCTGCCGCGCGCAGAGATCGAAGCGCGCGGTAATCGTTACTTGCGCATGTTCGACATGCACCGCTTCAAGGAACGACTCGCCGGCCGCTTGAGCGGCGGCATGAAACAGAAACTCGCGCTTGCGTGCGCGCTCATCGCCGAGCCGAAAATTCTGTTGCTCGATGAGCCGACGACCGGCGTCGATCCGGTCTCGCGCCGCGAGTTCTGGGACACGCTCGCCAACCTCTCGTCCGAAGGCATGACCATCGTCGTCGCCACGCCGTACCTTGATGAAGCCGAACGCTGCCATCGCGTCGCGCTCATGTTCGAGGGCGAGATACATGATCGCGGCACGCCCGCCGAGTTAAGAAACAATCTTGGCTTGGAACGGCTCGAAGTCCACGCCGACGATCTGCGCCGCGCCGAAGATGTGCTGCTCGACACCGAAGGGCTGGCCGACGTGCAACGCTTCGGCGACCGGCTCGACGTGATGGCGCGCGACGCAAAAGCGGGCGAAGCGACGACGCGCGCCGCGCTCGCGGCCGTCGCGATTGAGCCGCGCGAGATACGCGCGATGCCGCCGACGCTCGAAAATTCTTTCGTCGCGCTCTTGCGCAAACTCAGCGGCGAAGCGCGCGCGCCGGCCTTTCCGTATGCGCGCGAGTTCAGACAAAGGGGCGCGGGCGCAGTCGCCATCGGCGCGAACGATCTGCGCAAAGAGTTCGGCGATTTTCACGCGGTTAAGGGCGTCAATCTCGAAGTGCGCTACGGCGAAATCTATGGCTTGCTCGGCGCGAACGGCGCGGGCAAGACGACGACGATCAAGATGCTCTGCGGGCTGCTCGAAGTCACGTCGGGCGAAGTTGAGTTGGCGGGCGAGCGCGGGGAAGTGCGTTCAAGTTTCGTGCGTCAGCGCATCGGTTACATGTCGCAGTAGTTCTCGCTCTACGACGATCTGACGATTGACGAGAATCTGGAATTCTTTGCGGGCGTCTATCAAGTGCCGCGCCGCGAGCGCGCGGAGAAGATGAAGTGGGTGCTTGAGTTCTCGGGCCTGCGCGGGCGCGGCGGTATGTTGACGGGCAGTTTGCCCGGCGGTTGGAAGCAGCGCGTCGCCTTTGGCGCGGCCGTGATGCACGAGCCGTCGGTGCTGTTTCTCGACGAGCCGACATCGGGCGTTGACCCGCTCGCGCGTCGCGCCTTCTGGCGCATGATCAATGCTTTCGCGGACAGGGGCGTCGCCGTGCTGGTGACGACGCATTATCTGGAAGAAGCCGAACAGTGCAACCGGCTCGGCATGATGGTCGCGGGCGAGCTTGTCGCCGAAGGCACGCCGACCGGCATCAAGGCCGCGCAGGGCAGTCACTTGATCGAACTGCTCACGAGCGAGCCGCAACGCGCGACGAACGTGCTGAAGCAAGAGATGGAGCGTTGGCGCGTCTCGCTCTTCGGCGACCGGCTGCACGTGATCATTGACGAAGATGCGCAGACAGGCATTAAGCAACTGACACAACGGCTCAACCGCGAGCGCATCGACGTGCGCCGCGCATACGAAGAAGATTATTCATTGGAAGATGTCTTCATTGTTGTCGTCGAGAAAGCGCGACAACAAGGGCTGGGGGCGGACGAGTAAGCATTCATGCGACGCATCATCGCGCAGGCGCGCAAAGAGTTGACGCAGTTGTTCCGCGACCGGCTGACGGTCGTGCTGGCGCTCGTGTTGCCGCTCATCCTGATGGCGCTTTTGGGCACGGCGATCAACTTGACGGTGACCGATCTGCCCATTGTCGTGCAAGACCTCGACGGCACACCGCTCTCACGCAAGTACATAGACATCTTTCGCGCGTCGCTCACATTCCGCGTCGTCAGTCTGCCGCCGACGATGCAGCCGGACGTGGCGCTTGATCGCAGTCTCGCGCGGGCGGCGATCATCGTGCCTGAGCATTTCGCGCGCGACTTGCAACGCGGACAGAACACGGACGTGCAAATTCTCGTGGACGCAACCGACGCGAACACCGCAAACATCATGCGCGGCACGATGTCGGCCTTGACGCAGACGTTCATGCTGCAACTCCGGCCCGCAGGCTTTCAACCAGCCATCAAGGCGGAGACGCGACTCTGGTACAACCCCGGCCGCGAGTCGCGCAAATTCATCGGCCCCGGCGTGCTGGCCGTCGGCCTCGCGTTGTTCCCGCCGCTCCTCGCCGCCCTTGCGATGTCGCGCGAGGGCGAGCAGAAGACGATCTTGCAGGTTTACGTGTCGAGCATCACCGCGCACGAGTTTCTGTTGGGCAAGATTCTCGCCTTCTTCGTGATCGCCGTGGCCGAGTGGGCGCTCTTGATGATCATGGCGATGACGTTGTTCGGTCTCCGTATCGCGGGCGATCCGACGCCACTCTTAGTCAGCACCGTCTGCTACCTGCTCTGCACCGTCAGCTTCGGCGTGATGATCGGCGCGTCAATTCCGAATCAGGCGGCGGCGATTCAGGCGGTCGCGCTCGTCGGTTTTCTGATGTCGTTTTTGATGTCGGGCTTCATCTTTCCGGTGACGAACATCCCGCCCGCGCTGCGTTGGGTGTCGTACCTCGTGCCCGCGCGCTACTACATTGAAGTGACGCGCGACGCCTTCGTGCGCGGCGGCGGTTGGCCCGGCGTCTGGCACGCGCCCCTGCTGCTCAGCCTGCTGGGCCTGTTCTTCTTCTTCAACGCATGGCGCAGGATGCGCCGCATGCAGGTGGACGCCTGATGAGCGAGCGTTTCGCGGCCATCTTCAGCAGCCGTTTCTGGCCGCTGACGTTGAAAGAGTTGCGACAGATTAAGCGCAACCGGCGGCTCGTGATCTCGTTAATCATTCCGCCGACGATTCAACTGAT
>JANMAD010000627.1:0-9437 GCA_031359515.1 Acidobacteriota bacterium
TGTTGCCACGGGCGTCGGAGCGCGAGCAGTTCTTGCAGCGCATGGCGGCGGGGCGGTCGCGCACGCTGATGGCGTCGGGCGGGGATGAGCCGGTGGCGGATAGCGGCGGCAGCGGGCATTCGATCTTTGCCGACGCCTTGCTGCGCGGCTTGCGCGAGATGGACAAGGGGCAGTTCACGGCCGCCGAACTGTTTCGCAACTACATCGAGGAGGCAGTAGCTGGCAGAGCGCAGCAGACGCCGGAGTATAATCCGCTTAGAAACTCCGGGCATGAAGCGGGCGATTTCGTGTTCATCAAGTTGGGGGCGGGCGACAAGCCGATGGAAGCAACAGTCAAAGCGCCACCCGCAGTGACGGTCGATCCAGCGGCGTTCGAGTTGGAGTATTGGAACGCGATCAAGGACAGCAGCGACCCGGAAGAGTATCGCGGCTATCTGGCGAAGTATCCGACGGGGCAGTTCGCCGACATCGCGCGGCGACGCGCGGCAGGTGGGCGCGGCGGCAACGGCACGGCCGGCAGCGCGCCAATCGTTAAGCCGACACCCGGCCCGTCGCCCACGACGCCGACGGGCGTACAAATGGCGGCGAACCCTTCTGCCATGCTCGCGGGCGGCGGACGCCTGACGATGCCATCGTTGCCGGCGGGCTTGGCGGCCGGTGCGTTGCGCAGTTACGACTACGTGACGGTGACGTTGGACAAGAGCGGCGAGTTGCAGAAGCGCAGCACACAATCGGGGTCGTACTACGCGGAGGACTTGGGCGGCGGCGCAAAGTTGGAGATGGTGGCCATACCGGGCGGGACGTTCACGATGGGTTCGCCTGCAAGTGAAGCGAGTCGGACGGACGATGAAGGGCCGCAGCATCAGGTGACGGTGCGCGGTTTCTACATGGGCAAGTACGAGGTGACGCAGGCACAGTGGCAGGCGATCATGGGGACGAACCCGGCGAAGTTTCAGGGGAACGATCTACCTGTGGAACAAGTATCGTGGAACGACGCGGTGGAGTTCTGTAAGAAACTGTCGGCGAAGACGGGGCGGGAGTATCGTTTGCCGACGGAGGCGGAATGGGAGTATGCGGCGCGAGCGGGGACGAGTACGCCGTTCGCGTTCGGCGAGACGATCACGCCTGAGATTGTGAACTACAACGGGAACTATCCTTACGGGAGCGTGGTGAAAGGTCTATATCGCGAGAAGACAATGCCGGTGGGTAGCACGGGCGCGGCGAACGCATTTGGGTTGTTTGACATACATGGCAACGTGTGGGAGTGGTGCTTGGATTATTGGCATGATGATTACGGCGGACTGGTAAACAGCGCGCCGACAGACGGCTCAGCATGGTTGACTGGCGGTGACGCAACCCTGCGGGTGTTGCGCGGCGGGGCGTGGAATCGCCATGCCGACCGCGCCCGCGCCGCCTTCCGCAACTGGAACGAGACCGACGACCGCAGCTTAAACCACGGCTTTCGGGTCGTGGCGGTCGCGCGAACGTAGTCTTTTACCCTGTTGACCCGCCCGCGTATGCGCGTAAACTCTGAGGCATGACAGCAGCGCCGGAGCATTGCTGCATTAGCACGGACGAGCGGATTCTCGATGGCGAGACGATCAGCAAGGGCACGCGCACGCCCGTGTGCGTGAAATGATTTTGGACAGATAACGTGAGCGCAGATTAAAGTATGAGCATGAGTAACACTTACGTGGAACAAGCTGAGGGCAGCTATCGCATCGCCGGCACGCGCGTCTCGCTGGACTCGGTGGTGCATGCCTTCCTGCGGGGGCAGACCGCCGAGAGTATAGGGCAGTCGTTCCCCGCGCTCACGCTCGAACAAGTTTACGGCGCGCTCGCGTTCTACCTCGCGCACCGGGACGCGATTGACACTTACCTCACCGAACGTCAAGCTGACTATGAAGCCCAACGGCAAGCGGCGCACGCCGCCGATCCGATGTTTTATCAGAAACTCGCCGATGCCCGCCGCAAGCTTGCGCCGAGCCGCCCATGAGAGGGCGGTTTCAAGCCGCCGCTGACTTGAATCAAACAATCGTGCTGGCGCTGCTGCGGCGCGAGCCGAGCATTGACTTTCAGACTGCTGCGGCCGCAAATCTCGCCGGGTTGGATGACGCAGCCGTCTTAGCTCTGGCAGCCCACGACGGGCGCGTACTCGTGACGCACGACCAGTCAACCATGCCTAAACACTTCGCCCGGTTCATCGCCGAACACACCAGCCCCGGCTTGCTCGTCGTCCCACAGCACCTTGCGGCTTCGCTCGTGGTTGAAGAGTTGCTGCTGATTTGGGCAGCGACAGAAGCCGACGAATGGCTCAATCGCATCGTCTATCTGCCGCTGTGAACATCGCGAGGCAGACGCTTAAATGACACCCACCCACGAATGGAAACTCGCACGGCGCACGCTCACGTTGGGCGGGCGCACGCTCGTCATGGGCGTGCTGAACGTGACGCCGGATAGTTTCAGTGATGGCGGACGTTTCTTCGCGCCGGAGCAGGCGTTGGCACAGGCTGAGCGGATGTTGGCGGAGGGCGCGGACATCATTGACGTGGGCGGCGAGTCGTCCAGACCGGGCAGCGAGCCGGTCACGGTGGAAGAAGAGTTGCGCCGTGTGCTGCCGATCATCGAAACACTCGCTAAGCGGCCCGAGACGATCATCTCGATTGATACGACCAAGTCCGAAGTCGCGCGGGCGGCGCTTGATGCGGGCGCGGAGATCGTTAATGACATCTCGGCGCTGCGGTTTGATTTTCACATCGCCGACGAAGCGGCCCGCACGGGCGCGGGGTTGATCTTGATGCACTCGCGCGGCACGCCCGCGACGATGCAGCGCATGCCGTTCGCGGCGGACATCTTCGCGGACGTGACCGCAAGCCTATGCCGTAGCGTCACGATGGCTGAACGGCGCGGCGTGTCGCGCTTGTCAATCATGCTTGATCCGGGCATCGGCTTTGGTAAGACGCCGGAACAGAACGTCGCGCTGATCGCTAAACTCGATCTGCTCGCGCGCGAGTTTCCCAGTTTGCCGTGGCTCGTCGGCACGTCGCGTAAAGCCTTCATCGGTCGCTTGCTCGACGACGCGCCATCGGACGAGCGTCTGCACGGCACGATGGCGACGGTCACGGCGGCGATCTTACACGGCGCGAGTATCGTGCGCGTCCACGACGTGCGTGCGGCCGTTGAGACGGCGCGCGTGGCCGATGCGATCAAACGGGCGCAAGTTTGACAGGCGGATTCGGCAAGCCGTATCGTGCCGCAGCCTGTCGAAACATCAATCGGAGGAACGGAGTTGAGCGCAGCATGAAGATTGGTCGTAGCAGTTGGCGCGTGTGTGTGTTGGCCTTTGTGCTGGCCTGCTCGGCGGGCTTTACCGAGTGCTACAAGCCTGTGACGAAGAGCGGGTTGCCGGATTACATCCACACGGTTGCCGTGCCCGCGTTCGAGAATCAAGCGTTGCGCTACAAGATCGAGACGCGCTTCACTGATGCCGTCTCGAACCAGATCATCCGGCGCGGGCGGGGTTTGCATGTGCAGAGCGAGCGCAAGGGCGCGGACGCGGTCGTGGACGGCGTGATCAAAAGTTTTTCCTTCTCCGGCGTGCTGCTTGATGAGCGCGGGCGTTCGCGCGTCTTCGAGGTGACGATTGTGGGCGCGGTCACGGTGCGCGATCAGGTACAGAACCGCGTGCTGTACGACAATCAGAATTTCGTCTATCGCGGCGAGTTCGAGTTTGCTAACGACCCGCGCACCTTCTTCAATGAGGAAGATCCGGCCGTGCAGCGCATCGCGCGCAACTTCGCCGAGAGCCTCGTCTCCACGCTCGTCAACGGCTTCGGCGTCAATCAAGACAAATGAGCAGCCTCACGCGCGAAGAGCTCAAGCGGCAACTGAAACAAAAAACGCTCGCGCCGCTCTACCTGCTCTTCGGGGCGGAAGAATTCTTGCGCGCACAAGCCGTGCGCCACATCACCGAGACAGCCTTAGCGGGCGCGGCCCTGCGCGAGTTCAACGAAGCGAGCTACAGTCTCACCAACGTTGACGTGCAGCAGGCGCTGGCCACCGCCGAGCAGTTGCCGATGATGGCCGAGCGGCGCGTCGTGCGCGTGACGGACTTCGCGAAGCTCAAGGAAGCGGACGAGGGCGCGCTCCTGCGTTACATTGCGCGCCCCGTCGAATCTTCCATCGTCATCTTCGTCGCCGACGATCTGGACAAGCGGCGCAAGCTGAGCAAGACGCTGATAGACGCCTGCGTGAGCGTCGAGTTCGCCGAGTTGCGTGATGATGATTTGGCCAAGTGGGCGCGCGATCACTTGCAGCGTTTGCAGGCCGACGCGGACGAGCGGACGTTGCGGCAGATCATCGCGCTCGCGGGCCCGCGCGTGCGCCGGCTGACGAACGAGCTTGATAAGCTGGCGACCGCCGCGCTGCCGTCGGGGCGCATCACGATGGACATGGTGGATACGCTCGTCGGCCGCTCGCGCGAGTTGTCAAACTTCGATTTGACGGATCAACTGATCGCGCGCGACAAACGCCGCGCGCTCGTTACGCTCAGCCGTTTGCTCGACGACGGCGCGGAGCCGGTCATGCTCATCGGTCTGCTCGCCAGCAACTACCATCGCCTTGCGCTCGCCAAAGAGTTGATGGCGCAAGGGCGGCCGAACGAAGAAGTGAACCGCCTCGTCAACATGCCGTTCAGCAAGCGGGCGAGTTTTCTGGAAACCGCGCGCCGCGCCGACGCGCACGACCTCGCGCGCCGGCTCACGCGCATCGCCGCCGCCGATCTTGCTATCAAGACTTCTCAAGCCACACCGCGTCTGCAACTCGAAATGCTCGTCTGCGAGTTGGCGAGTTGAAGCAGCAGATTTAACCGCAGAGAAGATCGCAAAGAGCGCAAAGAGTTTTTCCTCTGCGCTCTTTGCGGTCTTCTCTGCGTCCGCTGCGATTATCTTCTCGCCGCTGTTGCTCAAAACTCCAGCGGTCGCAAATCCGGCTCGACCCAATCCGACTTCGCCATCGGTGTTTGCACAAGCTCGCGACTGTAGTGCGCGAAGAGCAGGTGCGCGTTATTGCAACGTGCGAGCAGTTCGTTGGCGAGATCGGGCAACGGCCGATCCGCGCCCGCATGATCCAGGAAGTGGCGCACCAGCTTGAGCCAGAACTGCGTGATGGTCTCGTTGTAGCCTTGCTCGTTGTGGTGCGCGAGAAAGCGTAGCAGCCCTTGCCGCATGCACGCGGTCGCCTCCGGCAGCGAGGCGTGCGTGAGATACCAGAGCGCCACGAGCAGGTGCGCGCCGTGTTTGAAGTCTGCCGCTGCAATGGTGCAGGTTTCAAAGCCGCGCACGATGGCTTCAATCTCCGCGACGTTGCCGACATGAACGGGCGTTGACGGATGGTGCGACATTTCCCTCTCTCCTCTTACGCGCGAATTGCGATCCGAGTTTGCCGCGCGGCTGGCTGAGCAGACAAGCAAAAAGCAGCGCGACGGATCGAACTACTGTGATCCGTCGCGCTGCTGATAAAGATGTGTAAGCTCGTCTACTTCGCCGTGCCGGCCTGATTGACGCGCGCCGTCAGCCGCGACTTGTAGCGTGCGGCGGCGTTGCGATGCAGCACGCCCTTTTGCACGGACTTGTCTATGACTGAAACCGTCTGCGCCAGCGTCTGCTGAAGCGCGTCCGTGCTGCCATCCGCCATAGCGGCGCGCAACTTCTTAATCTGCGAGCGCACGCGCGTGCGATGACCGCGATTGATGGTGCGCCGGCGCTCGTTTTGGCGCATGCGCTTCTCGGCTGATTTATGATTGGGCATTACCTTATCTCCGTCTCTAAAAACCTGAGCCAACAGCTTGTTGTTCGTTGCCGCGCCGCACAGACAAGAAACTCAGCGGTCACGCAAAGGGCAAAGTATAGGGGGCGCATACGCGAGTGTCAAGGCGCGCTGGGTTGCACCTCTCCGTTGACACGCGGGCGGGCGTGTAGTAGCGTTTTGCCTGCACAATGAGCAAGAAACTTCCGCTTCAGCGTCACCCCACGTCGCACCATCCCGCACCTTCCCCAAGACAAGGAGCAACTGTCCGCCGTTGAAGAAAATCGAGCTGCCACTCAGAGGAATCGAGACGCTGTTCGGCGTCCACGACCAGAACATCAAATATCTGGAATCGCTCCTGGACGTGCGCATCAATGCGCGCGGGCAAGACCTGACCGTGGACGGCGACCAGCAGGATGTGGCGACGGTCGAGCGCATCCTCGCCGACTTTGCCGAACTCTTCGGCGAGGGCAAGACCTTCACCGACCGCGAACTGCGCGAAGCCTTCGCCCAGATCGCCGAAGACCGCGCCTACAGTTTGCGCGACTACTTCACCAAAGCGCGCTTCAACCCCGCCGGCAAAAAACAGGTCGCGCCCAAGTCCGCCAACCAACGCCGCTACATCGAAGCGATCCAGAAACAAGATGTCGTCTTCGGCATCGGCGTCGCCGGCACGGGAAAAACTTATTTGGCGGTGGCGATGGCCGTGCAGGCGTTAATGCAGAAGCAGGTCACCCGCATCGTGCTGGCACGCCCGGCGGTCGAAGCAGGCGAGAAACTTGGTTTCCTGCCGGGCGACTTGCAGGACAAGGTCGATCCTTACCTGCGCCCGCTCTACGACGCACTGTTCGATCTGATCGACGCCGAGCGCGTCACTAAACTTTTAGAGAAGCGCATCATCGAAGTCGCACCGCTGGCCTTCATGCGTGGGCGTGCGCAACCTTTGCACAGCCGGCTATTGACCCCGACCGGTTGGCGTACGATGGGCAGTCTCAAGCGCGGCGATTATGTGATCGGCTCTGACGGAAACCCTGTCCGCGTGACGGGGGTGTTTCCGCAAGGGCCAAAATTGGTTTATCGCCTGACGATGACGGATGGCGCAAGCACACTGGCCTGCGCCGAACATCTCTGGGCTGTGCGCACAATGGAGGATAAACGGGGGCATAAGTCGCAGCGCATTTTGACCACGCAACAGATGCTCGGTAATTATCGCCGGCATCATCAGTATCGTTACGAACTGCCGTTGCTGTCGGCTCCGGTGCAGTGGGCTGAGCGCGCCACGCCGCTCGAACCATATTCGCTGGGCCTCCTGCTCGGCGACGGCTGCATCACCGGTAAAACTTCCCCCGCGTTTGCTACTGCCGACGTTGAATTGGTTTCGTCGTTAGAACTCGCGCTCAGCGACATGAATCTTTCGTTCCGGCGTAAATCCGTCGTTGATTATGTCATCGTCAATCCGGCGGCGGGGCACGGCGGCATTCCGATTCGTAACCCGCTCACGCAAGCCCTGCGTGGCTTGAACTTGGCCGGCACGTATTCGGCGACCAAGTTTGTGCCTGAAGTCTATCTGTATAACAGTGCAGACGTGCGCCTCGCCGTCTTGCAGGGCTTGTTGGACACGGACGGCGGGCCGGTTGTGCAGACGGGCCGGACTTGCCGCGTGCAGTACACCACCACATCGGAACAACTCAGAGATGATGTCGCGTTCCTGGTGCGTTCGCTAGGCGGCGTGGCTTACTGGCGCAGGCGCAAAGCCGCAGGGCGTAAACCCGGCTTTGCGCGCGGCCGCGAGATTCCCTACCGTCACGACGCTTTTATTATGGACATTCGCCTGCCCGCAGGGCTTGAGCCTTTCCGCTTGCAACGAAAAGCCGCTGTCTACCGCACTCACGGTGGCGGTCGCCCAATGCGTTTCATCAAACACATCGAGCCTGCCGGCGTGCAGGAAACTCAGTGCATCAGCGTCGCCGCATCGGACGCGCTGTACGTCACCGACGATTTCATTCTGACGCACAACACACTGGCAGACGCCTTCATCATCTTGGACGAAGCGCAGAACACGACGAGCGAGCAGATGAAGATGTTTCTGACGCGCATCGGCTTCGGCTCGAAGGCCGTCATCACCGGCGACGTGACACAGATCGATCTACCGCAAGGCCGCCGCAGCGGCCTCATCGAAGCCGAGCGTGTGCTGGCCGGCGTCGAAGGCATCGAGTTCGTCTACTTCAGCGACAAAGACGTGGTGCGCCACCGCCTCGTGCAGATGATCATCCGCGCTTACGAAGAGCATTCGAGTAAGAGCAACATTTGAGATGCCGCTAACTTCACTTATTCCTATTGGCGCATGGCTGTGGGACAAGTACGGCGAGACCGTCACGGATAAAACTGCGGGCGCGGTTAAAGGCGGCTGGGATAAGTTTAAGTGGCACGATGCGGCCAATGGTTACCGTGCCAAAATCAAAAAGCTCTACGGCACGATGCAGATCATGGGCATGTCCGAGCCTGTGCCGCTCGACGACATCTTCACAGAGGCTTACATGCTGGATAAGCCGACCGCCTTTGGCCGGTTCGACATTGAACGCTTGAAACATTTGTCCGCCGACCCGGACGCGCTGCCGCCAAACGTGGAACGCATCAATGGCCTGCGACTGGTCAAGGAAAAGGGCAATCTCTTCATCTTGGGCAAGCCGGGCGCGGGCAAGACGACCTTCCTCAAATACATCGCGCTCAAAGCCGCCGAGCAGTTGATTGATAAAGTACCCATCTTCGTCTCGCTCAAACAGTGGGCTGATTCCGGCGCGGAGTTGCTGCCCTTCATCGCGGAGCGGTTCGACATCTGCGGCTTTCCCGCCGCCGAAGCCTTCGTCGAGGAGTTGTTGAAATCGGGCAACGCGATTGTGCTGTTCGACGGGCTTGACGAAGTCAATCAAGAGAGCGGGCTGAGGGACAAGCAGACGCGCGCGATGAACGACTTCGTCGAGAAGTACGACCGGGCACAATGCCTCATCACCTGCCGCATCGCCGCGAGCGACTACTCCTTCAAGCCTTTCACCTATGTGGAAGTTGCCGACTTCACAAAGGGGCAGATCGAGAAATTCGTCGGCAACTGGTTTCGTAATCAGGCAGGAGAGAAGGACGAAGAGACCTGCAAGAAATTCTTGGCAGAGTTTGCGCGAGACGACAACAAGGGCCTGCGCGATCTGGCACGCACGCCGTTGCTGCTGACGTTGTTGTGTCTGGCTTTCAACGAGACGCTGACCTTTCCACCGCGACGTGCCGAAATTTACGAGGAAGCATTAGACGCGCTGTTAAAAAAATGGGACTCGTCGCGCCGGATTAAGCGCGACGAAGCGTATCGCAAGCTGTCGCTGGGCCATAAAGAGAACATGCTGGCGCGCATCGCGGCTGAGACATTTGAAAAGAACGAATACTTCATCCCGCAGGCAGAACTGGAAAGATACATCACTGATTACGTCAAGAATGTCCCGCCACACGAGAACGAAGCGACCGATGGCGAAGCAATTCTGGTAGTGGAGAAATTAGATGGGATAGTGGATACTCCGAATGAGATGGTCACTATTACCCTCAAATGTCACCACTGCGGCAGCGAACGGTTAGTGCGCGATGGGCGC
>JANMAD010000641.1:0-3505 GCA_031359515.1 Acidobacteriota bacterium
TCGGTCGCGGTGACGAACACGCTCTTGCAGCAACTCGTGACGGACGAGATGCGCGGGCGCGTGATGAGCATGTTTATTCTCTCGTTCATCGGCGCGATGCCCATCGGCAGTTTCTGCGCGGGCATCGGCGCGCAACACCTCGCCTTCGGTCGTCTGTTGGGCGCGCAGACGACCCTCGCCATCGGCGGCAGCCTCATCGCCGTCATCGTCACCATCATTGGTTGGCGCAGCCCGCGCCTGCGCGCCTTGCATTGAAGCAGGCAAACTTAGGTGGTTATCTACGCAGGAGGGGCGAGCATCCGGCCGCCCCTCCTCTTTCACGCCGTACGAACTGCGGCCTACGGTTAGGCCTACTCGCAAATCTGGCCCGGCCCGCACGCGCCATAGTCGCAGAAGCAGCTTGCCTCATCCCAGAAGCCGCCGTGGCTGATGCAGAACTGCCGCTCCGTCGGATTGCAGACAGGGCCGGCGAAGCAGCGCGTGCCCGAAGCCGGCGGCGTGGTATTGCCCTGGAAGCGTTGGCGGAACTCCGTCGCAGACAGGAAGGCGTTGACCATGTCCTTGTAATCCTGTCCGACGTTGCCCCGGCTGATGCGCTCCTGTTCCAGAATGTTCAACCAGAACTGGTAGCCGCCGTCGGATGGGTCAACGCAACGCGCCAGATACGTCATGTAGCACAGTCGTATAAACTCCTGATTGTACTCGCTCGTGCCGAAGGTCAGGTTTTCGAGGTTGACATCCGTCCGCGCCCAGAACTCGCTGGAGACCATAAAGGCGTAGGAGACATCCACCCGCTTGGTGTTGATGCAGGCGGCGTCGCCGCCGCACTGCGTGATCTGCCCCGTCCAGAAGGCGAGGCCGCCGTTGTCCGGCTCGCGCAACAGGAAATCGAGGTAGTGCTGCCAGACGAAGAAGCGCTGGTCGTCCACGGGGTTCGCCGGGGCAGGCGCGAACAGCGAGTAGAGCAGGCGATTGGGCGAGCCTTGCGTGTCGCTGATCCGGTCGAGCGTGGCGTTGCTCTTGATGATCTGGTTGACGATTAAAGGCAACATCGAAGTGCTGTCGGTGCGCCCTTGCAGATAGAGCGCCGCCACCCCGGCCACGTGCGGCGCGGCCATCGAAGTGCCGGACAACTGCGCCGAGTCCGTGTCGCTGCCGTTCCAAGCCGAAGTGATGCCGAAGCCCGGCGCGAACACATCGATGAGCGACCCGAAGTTGGAGAACCACGCGCGGTTGTCGTCAAAGTCCGAAGCGGCCACGGTCAGCGCCTCGCCGACGCGCGCCGGAGTGGAGTTGCTGGCGTCGAACGAACTATTGCCAGCGGCGATGCTGTATGTGACGCCAGCGGCCAGAGAGTTCCTGACCGCGTTGTCAATAGAAGTGTTCGGCGAGAAGCCGAGGCTCACGTTCGCCACCGCGGGGACGCCGGGGTTGCCCTGCTTCTGCCCGGTGACGAAGTTGATGCCGGCGATGGTCGCGCTGCCGGTGCATGAGCCGCCGCCATTGCAGACCTTGACGCCAAGCAGATTCACGCCCTTAGCAACGCCATAGGTAGCGCCGCCGATAGTGCCGGAGACGTGCGTGCCATGGCCGTTACAGTCCTGGCAGCCCTCGCCCACGAAGTCAGCAACGAGCGCGGCACGCCCGCCGAAGTCCACGTGGGTGGTGCGGATACCGGTGTCTATGATGTAGGCGTTCACGCCCGCGCCGGTGGCATTATAGGTGTAAGCGTTATCAACGGGCCGGTCGGCCTGGTCGATCCGATCAATCCCCCAACTGGGCGGGTTGAACTGCGTGGTGACGATCTCGCCGAGCGGGTCTTCTTCCACATACTTGACCCGCGGGTCGTTGCTGAGGGCGAAGGCCGCCGCCTCCGGCAACTGCACTGCGAAGCCTTTGAGCGCATGCTCGTAGATGAATCTGATCTTCCCGCCGTAGGTGCGGGCAAGTGTCTGCGCGAGCGGCGCAGCCGCGCCGCGCCCCACCGCGCCATCGTTGAGGACAACGATATAGTTATCGGGGACGGCGCGCGTGACCCGGCGAAACTTCTCGGCGGCGGCCGCCGCCCCGTGCCCCTGACCGTGAGAAGGCGGCGGCAGGAAGGCACAGATACAGAGGGCGATTGTGGTGAGCAGTGCGAATAACTTTCTCATGGTGAACTCTCCTTGTCAGTTGAAGCGACGAACGGAGTGCCGTCCGTCGAGCCGGTCAGGAACGGCTCGCACATCGCGGCCGTGCGGGCCGAGTTATGTCCAAAGGGCGAGCTACCGCCTAACGGGGACAGATGTCTCCCCGGCATGTGTCGCGGTATGTCCTTACGGCAAAACTGAACTTCGAGAGTGGAGCAGGGGGACGAATGGGCGTCGGGCGTTGCTATAAATCGCAGAGCGCGGTTGTCCAATCGTCGGGGGAGTACCTCAGTTGGGAGCGGCTGTGGGGTGACTGAGAAATTATTGCAAGACTACTTGCAACGCAAGGAAATTATTATGGCCGGGACTGCTATTTTATGGCGATTACTGCTGCGCGATCAGCGCGTGATCTTTTGTGCGGGCGGGGCTAGCAGCGTCGTCGCCCGGCACTGCGCGGGCGTCCGCCCATAGGCGCGTTTGAACTCACGCTCGAAGTGACTGCGATCCTTGATGCCGACGCCGTGCATGATCTGCTTGACGCTGAGGAGCGAGGTCTCAAGCAGGGCTTTCGCGCGTGTGAGACGAAGCGTGCGCAGATGACGCGCAGGCGTCGTGCCGGTCTCTAGTTTGAAGAGGTGTTGCAGCCGCGAGGGCGAGAGGTTCACGGCCTCGGCCAACTCGGCGGGCGTCCACTCCCGCTGCAACTCGTCGCTCATGAGCGTGAGGACTATTCGTATTCGCTGCTCCATAACGCGGCCCCGTCGGGAGATCAGACGAAGATAACGAGCACCCGCACCTGCGGTCACTACAGCGGACGGCGCACCGGCGCGCTGCCGGCACTTGCTTGCTTTGCGATCCATCTCGCCTAACACCGCTGCGGTGGCGAACGGTGTGTGAGGTCAGCTTAGGGCGGCCTGCTGGAGAAACCGACAGATAGGACGGATTATAGTCTCTCTGTCGAACAGCGACAAAACTTATTTTAGCCAAGTAGTCACGGGTTACGGCGCAAAGATAGGTGGTTAGCTACTTGACTCAAGTAGCTAACCACTCAAACTTACCTGCACCTACAGCCAACGCCGGTTTATCATGCGCCATCTATCTGCAAGAAAGCCGCCCGCCCACGTTCTACAGGCGCAAGGCGCACGCAACGCCTGAATTCACTATGCCGTAAATGTTTGAGGAAACGATGATGCACACCAGACGTTTTACCGTCACCTTCTGTTTGAATCTGTTCGCTCTGCTTGTCCTGAGTCTGACCGCCCATGCGCAGGGCGTGATCGTGCCGGGCATCTGCGACGACTGCCCGCGCCCGCCACGGCCTGTGCAGTTGCCGCGCTCGCTGCCGATCCGTTCGATCAAACTCGACACGAAGATCG
>JANMAD010000667.1:0-3467 GCA_031359515.1 Acidobacteriota bacterium
ATTCTCGCGGCGGCGCTGCAAATGGCGCGCAGCTTTCATCGTGGCGGTAAGTTACTCGTCTGCGGCAACGGCGGTTCGGCGACCGACGCGCAACACATCGCCGTCGAGTTTATGCACCCCGTAACCGTCGGGCGGAAGGCGCTGCCCGCGATCTGTCTGGCGAATGACATGGCGATGGTTACGGCAGTAGCAAACGACGTGAGCTTCGCCGACATTTTCTCGCGCCAGATCATCGCGCTCGGCCGCCCCGGCGACATCCTCTTAGGTATCTCGACGAGCGGCAACTCCGAGAACATCGTACGCGCTTTTGAAACTGCGCGCCGGCTGAAACTCGTCACGGTCGGTTACGCCGGAGGCGATGGCGGCAAGATGGCTGCGCTGCACGCCGATGGCGCGCTCGACTTCTGCCTCACCGTCCCCACGGCGAGCATCCACCGGATACAGGAAGCGCACGTCGCGCTTTATCACACGACGTGGGACATGGTGCATACGTTCTTGGAACATCGCTCGGTTGTCGAAGGGTAAGACTGACGGAGGCGCGGCATGAAATTCATAGACGAGTACAGGCAAGGCGACATCGCGCGGAGACTGGCGGAGCAGATCGCGCATCTGACCGCAAGACCGCTCAAGATCATGGAGGTCTGCGGCGGTCATACGCACACCATCTTCAAGTATGGCATAGAGGATTTGCTCCCCGAGAACATCACGATGATTCACGGCCCCGGTTGTCCGGTCTGTGTCATCCCTTTGGGGCGCGTTGACGATGCGATCTCGATTGCCGAGCAGCCCGACGTGATTTTCACTACCTTTGGCGATGCGATGCGCGTGCCCGGATCGAAGACGAGCCTGCTTGATGCGAAGGCTTCGGGCGCGGACGTGCGCATGGTCTATTCGCCGCTCGATGCGTTGAAAATTGCGCAAAAGAATCCTGACAAGCAGGTGGTTTGGCTCGCGCTCGGCTTCGAGACGACCGCGCCTTCGACCGCTATGACCATCCTGCAAGCGGCGAAGGAGGGCGTAGAGAATTTCAGCGCCTTCTGTAATCACATCACGATTGTGCCCGCACTAAAAGCCCTGCTCGATTCACCTGATCTACAACTCGACGGCTTTCTCGGCCCCGGCCACGTCAGCACCGTGATCGGCACGCGCCCCTATGAATTTGTCCCGCGCGAGTATGGCAAGCCGGTAGCCGTCGCGGGCTTTGAACCGTTGGACATCCTGCAATCGATCTACATGATCGTTAAGCAAGTGGTGGACGGGCGCGCGGAGGTGGAGAATCAGTATGCGCGCTGCATCACGCGTGACGGCAATCGTAAAGCCCTCGAAGTCCTCTGCGAGGTCTTCGAGCCGCGCGACTATTTTGAATGGCGGGGCTTAGGCTCAATTGCGCATAGTGGTATGAAGCTACGACGAAAGTATGCTGCGTTTGATGCAGAATTAAAATTCAACGTGCCGGGCTTGAAAATCGCCGACCCGAAGGCGTGCCAGTGCGGCGAGATTCTCAAAGGTGTGAAGCGACCGTGGGAGTGCAAAGTCTTCGGCACGGCTTGCACGCCGGAGACGCCGATTGGCTCGTGCATGGTCTCAAGCGAAGGCGCGTGCGCCGCTTACTACAACTTCGGGCGGCTGTCAAAAATCGCCGAACGCTCAGGCGCGAAGCCGGCGGCATGAAGGACAGGCGGCATGCTATGACCAGCGAGTTTACCCCTTCGCCCCTGTTCGAGCGCGTGGAACGTACGCGGCGGCGCAAGCATAAATTCAGGGACGAGCAGATCACACTCGCGCACGGTAGCGGAGGCCGGGCCATGCACGAGTTGATCGAAGGGCTGTTTCTTGAATATCTGCGCAACCCGCTGCTCGAAGCGTTGGAGGATCAAGCGGTCTTCGAAATTGGCAGCGGGGTAAGCGCATCTCGGCTCGCATTCACAACGGACTCTTACGTGGTCACACCCATCTTCTTTCCCTGCGGCGATATTGGTAAGCTCGCCATCTGCGGCACGGTCAATGACCTAGCCATGAGCGGTGCGCGCCCGCTCTATCTCTCCGCCGGATTCATCCTCGAAGAAGGTTTCCCCGTTGCCGATTTGCGGCGCATACTCACGTCAATGCGCGCGGCTGCGACGGAGGCGGGCGTCGAAGTCGTCACCGGCGATACGAAGGTCGTGCAGAAGGGCAGTGCCGATAAGATTTTCATCAACACGTCGGGCATCGGCGTGATCGAATCAGACATACGACTCTCCGCTACGCACGCACAGGTGGGAGACAAAGTTATCGTGAGCGGTCTTATTGGGGATCACGGCACAACCATCATGATCGCGCGCGGCGAGCTTGAGCTTGAGACGGAGATTGAGAGCGACACCGCGCCACTCGGCACGCTCGTTCGGGAGATGCTTGATGAGGCTAGGCGCGTCCGTTCGGCAGACGCTATTCACTGTCTGCGCGACCCGACGCGCGGCGGCGTAGCAACGACGCTCAACGAGATCGCGCTCAGCTCTGAAGTGTATATTGAGATTCAGGAAGATCTCATTCCGGTGCGCGAAGAGGTGAAGGGCGCGTGCGAGATTTTAGGTCTCGATCCGCTCTACGTCGCTAACGAAGGTAAGCTCGTCGCCATCGTGGCCGCCGACGTTGCCGAAGCGATGGTCGCGCGTATTAAGCAGCACGCTTATGGGCGGGAAGCCTGCATCATCGGCGAGGTGAGACGAGAGCCACAGGGCATCGTTGCCATGAAGACAAGCTTTGGCGGCACACGCATCGTTGATATGCTCGTCGGCGAGCAGTTGCCCCGAATATGTTGAATTTATAGTAACCGTTCATCCATGAAACAGATGACGGGTGTCAAGAGAAACTGAGACAGACTTCCCCCCCTCGTGCCGACGAGCGCACCTTCAATGCTTCAGTTCTAGCAAAGAGCTTGAATGCCTGCTGCTAATCTAAAACTACTTTCGGGTGTCTTGTTGCCTCAATTTCGAGTCGCAGAGGTCGCAGTGCGCTCAATCATCCATCCGGGCATCTCAAGCCCATGAGGTGTAATTCGCATTCAACATAGCCTTGAACTTCCGAGCTACGCTGATGCCGGTCGCTCAATCAGGTGGTCAGGCACATTGGGCCTATGAACAGTTCGAGCATCAGACCGCATTTCAGCACCACGAAGTTTGAACTCTGCGTAATCGATTTCATCTCTCAGCATGATGAAGGCGTGGATCAACAGATGGCGTGCGACCGCGACCTTAGCTCGTGCCTGCTCGCGGCGATGCAGCACTCGGTAATAGAGTTTCTTCATTTCTGCATCTTCCCGCGCCGCCTTGATCCCGGCTTCGACGAGCAAGAAGCGTAAAACACGCGAGCCAGCTTTACTGATCCGACCCATCCGCTTTCTTTCCCCAGATGAATATTCACGCGGTTCGAGTCCAACGTAAGCCGTCACCTTGCGACTATTGGCGAAGCGCGTCACCGGACAGAGCGTG
>JANMAD010000670.1:0-17291 GCA_031359515.1 Acidobacteriota bacterium
CGTCTTCCTCGGCCCGTCGGGCTGCGGCAAGTCCACGATCCTCAAAGCCGTCGCGGGCCTCTTGCCGCCCACGCAGGGCGAGGTCTTGGTTGACGGTAAACCGGTGACTGATGTGGGCCGTGATCGCGGCATGGTCTTTCAGACCTACACCTCGTTCGGCTGGCTGACGGTGCGCGAGAACGTGGAGTACGGACTGAAACTGCAAGGCATCGCGAAGGCTAAGCGCCACGAGGTATCAGACAAAATTTTACAACAGGTGGGGCTGGCGGATTTCGCCAATCGCTACCCGAAAGATTTGTCGGGCGGCATGAAGCAGCGCGTGGCGATTGCGCGCACGCTGGTCAACAACCCGCGCGTCGTCTTGATGGACGAACCGTTCGGCGCGCTCGACCCGCAGACGCGCTGGGGCATGCAGAGCCTACTGCTCGACATCTCGCGCGTCGAGAACAACACGATCCTCTTCGTCACGCACGACGTATCCGAAGCGGTCTATGTGGCCGACACGATCTACGTCCTCTCCACCCGGCCCGCGCGCATCCTCCATCAAGTGGACGTGCCCGCCTTCGCCGTCCACGACATCGCGCTCAAGTCCGCCCCCGAATTCCGCGCCGTCGAAAAGAAGCTGCTTGATCTGATCTACGCACCCAAGTAGTGTTAAATTAACCATGATATGGGAACGACCGGAAAGCAGCAGGTGACGCCGCCGCGCGCGACGACGAAGGCGCAGCCGCAGACACCGGTGAATGTGACGCCGTTGCGCGACGACACGTTGGCGGCGAGCAAGGCTTATTTGCGGCATGCGTCGGAGCGACCGTATCTGAAGGCTGCGTTTGCTAATCCTTACAACCTGTCATTATTTCTCGGCGGCTTAGCAGCGGCCGGTGTCACGTTTAGTCCGTTCCTCGCGCTCATCGTCGTCTGCATGGAGGTGCTGTGGCTAGTCTATGCGCCCGGCTCGAAGCTGTTGCAGAAGTTGTTGTGGGACCCGCAGTTCGATAAAGAGAAAGAGGCGCAGGCGCAGGCGGCGCGGGCGGCGCGGATGCAGGGGTTGGCGGAGCATGACCGTGTGCGCGTTGAAGAGTTGGTCGCACGACAGCAGGAGATTAACAATCTCGCGGCGCAGAATCCTTCGTTCACGGGCGAGTTGTTGCGCACCGAGTTGGGCAAGACCGATCGGCTGGTCGAAGCGTTTATTGACATGGCGGTGACGTGCGGGCGTTATGAACAGTATCTCGAATCAATTGACGTGGCCGAGGTGGAGCGCAACCGGCAGCGTTGGGAACGGGTGGTGCAGAAGGGCGCAGCGGGCGACGAAGAGACGAACATCGCGCGCAAGAATCTCGCCATCATTATGAAGCGGCTCGATAAGATGAAAGAGATACATCACTACCTGATGGTAGCGCGCGGGCAACTTGATCTGATCGACAACTCGTTTCAGTTGATCGCCGATCAGATCGTGACGATGCAGTCGCCGAAGGAACTGAGCGGGCAGTTGGATGAACTGCTCGATGGCGTAGAGTCAATTAAACAGACGGCCGCCGACACGGAACATTTGCTGAATCCGTTGGGTCTGCGAGAGATGGAAATATGAGCGAAGCGCGTTTGTTGCCTGTGTGGGCCGAAGATTTGCGTCGCCGCTATCTGCGCGGCGAGTCGTCGATGTTTGTCCTACACGGCAATGTCTATGACGTGGTGCTTTACCAAAAGCAGATGTTGTCTTTGACGGAATTTCTGACCGACGTGCTGCTAAAGGAATCGAAAGAGACGATTGCAGTTTACAACGTGGCGACGGGCGTGCGCTTCGTCAAGCGCGAGGCGAGTGTGACGAACCTTGAGGATTTGTTGCTCGCCACCGAGAAGCCGCGCGTGTTCGCCGCGCTTGAGCGGCTACTTGTGGGCGCGACGAAGACGGCCGTGATCATCGAGTATGCCGAGGCGGTCGCGCCGGCGGGCGATGCTTCATTTCAGGGCGACGCGGATCGCGCGGCCATCATCACGTTGCATCGTTGGTCTGCGCTGCCGGAGATCGAGCGCGGCGACAACGTCGTGTTGCTCATCGCAGAGAATTTAACCGACCTTGCGCCGAAGATCGTGTCGAACCCGAAGGTGGCCGTCGTTGAAGTGCCAATGCCGGAGCGTGCGACGCGCAAGAGCGCGGCGATGCTGGCCGACCCGCGCTTGACCGAGCGCGACGGCGAACGCTACGCGGACATTACGGCCGGGTTGAAAGCGATCCAGATCGCGTCGATCCTGACGCCGCCACCGGCGGCCGAAGAAGAGTCGGCGGCGCGCGAGTCGTTCATCGCGGGTCTCTTGGGCGGCGGCCCCGACGCGGCGCAACGAGCGCACAAACTCGCCGCGTTGACGGCTGATCTGAACCGCGACGAGATCAAAACGCTGCTCGCGCCGACGGCCGCGACGCCTGCGGCCGATGAAAGCATTCCGAGTCCGGCGGAGCGTGCGCGCAAAGAGACGGATCGTCTGATCGCCACGCGCAAGCGCGAGATTTTGGAGCGCGAGTGTTTCGGGTTGGTCGAGTTCGTCGAACCGGCGCACGGCTTCGAGGTCGTCGGCGGGATGGACGAGGTGAAGAAAGATTTGCTCGTCATCGCCGACTCGATCCGCGAGGGACGCACGAGCCGCGTGCCGATGGGCATCTTGTTCACGGGGCCGATGGGCACGGGCAAGACGTTCGTCGCCGAAGCGTTTGCCAAAGAGTGCGGGCTGACGACGATTAAGCTGAAGAATTTTCGCTCGAAGTGGGTCGGCGCGACGGAAGGGAACTTGGAGAAGATTCTGAACGTCATCCGCGCCATCGGGCAGGTCGTGGTGATTATAGACGAAGGTGACCGCGCGTTTGGCAACACGGATGGCGAGGGCGACGGCGGCACGTCGTCGCGCGTGATCGCGCGCATCAAAGAGTTTATGTCGGACACGTCGAATCGCGGGCGCATCCTGTTTTTAGTCATGACGAACCGGCCCGACAAACTCGACGTTGACTTGAAACGTGCCGGCCGCCTCGACCGCAAGATTCCGTTCCTCTACGCGCAAACGCCGGAAGAGGTCGAGCTTGTCGCCCGCGCGCTCGTGCGCAAAAATAAGATCGACACGGAGGTTGATCTCACGACGATCCGCGACGGCTTCGCGACGAAGCTTGTCGGCTATAGCAACGCGGACATCGAGGCCGTCATCCTCATGGCGAATGACGACGCGGCGCGCGAAGCGGGCACGGCCGCGCCCGTCACGGCTGAGCATCTCACCCGCGCCGCGACCGATTATTTCCCCAGCCGCGATGTCGAACTGCTTGAATACATGGAACTGCTCGCCGTGTTTGAAACTTCCAGCCGACGACTACTGCCCGCCAAATATGCCGCCATCACACCTGAAGAATTGGACGCGCGGCTTCGTCAGTTGCGTCTCATCGTGGGTGGTCGCCGCTAGTATCAGGTACAAGAGATGCACGCAGAGATAAGCACGGAGGGGCGCAGAGAAGAAATCAACTCTCTGCGCCCCTCTGCATTTCCTCTGCGCCTGCGGCGGTGAATCATCGGCGCGACTAAATATCAACTGCAAAATAAATCAGAGTTATGCTTGCGGCGCGGCGCGCACCGGCAGCAATTGTTCGAGTAGGCGTATCTGCTCCTGCTGCATGGCGACCAGTTCAGTCCAGCGTTGCTCACGCAGATCGTCGAGCTTGTCGTGCAGGCTGCAAATCTCAAGCTCGGCTTTCAGGTTGACTTCGTAATCGTGCGCGGCGTCGAGCCGGTCTTTAGCGGACTGCCGGTTCTGCGACATCATGATGACCGGTGCTTGCAGCGCGGCTAGCATCGAGAGGAAGAGGTTGAGCAGGATGAACGGGTAAGGGTCGAACGTGCTGCCGCGCCGCGCGAGCAGGTATGAGTTGAGCAAGACCCAGACGGCTAGCACCGCGCCGAAGATGATGATGAACGTCCACGAGCCGCCGAAGGCCGCGATGCGGTCGGCCAAGCGCTGACCGAAGGTGCGCTCGTCGTAAAACTCGCGGTTGGTGTTACGGCTGATATGCGTGCGCTCGGCGAGGCGCTTCAGCACGTGCCGCTCGCGGTCGGTCAGCACGTCCCACTCTTTGCGCAGAAATTTTATGGCCGCATCGCGATGGTGTTGGCTCATCTTCGGCTCTCCTTGCAATGTGCGCGCTTAGGTTGTGCGCAAATCAACTGTGGGCAAAAATTTCGGCGGCTGGCGTAAGCGTGTCGCTTGCTCGTAGGCGTAAGCATATTTGAGCAACTGGGGTTCGCTCCACGCGCGGCTGAAGAAAGAGAGACCGACGGGCAGCCCGCGCACGTAACCGGCGGGCACAGTGATGTGCGGATAGCCGGCGACGGCCGAAGGGGTCGAATAACCGCCGGTGAAATGATCGCCGTTGAGCAAATCGGTCGGCCACACGGGCCCGCCGGTCGGCGCGATGAGGGCGTCGAGACGAAACTTGGCGAGCGTCGCATCAATGCCTTCGGTGCGCGCCAGCCGATGATTCTTGGCGAGCGCGAGCAAGTACGGTTTGCTCGTCAGCGGCCCCTTCGCTTGCGCGCGGATCATTATCTCCTGCCCGAAGTAGGGCATCTCTTCGGCGCGATGTTGTTCGTTGAAAGCGATGATGTCTTTGAGCGTGCCCACGGCAGAGGCGGGCCGCCCCGCGAGATATGTGTTGAGATCGGCCTTGAACTCGTAGAGCAGTACCTCGAACTCAGAGTCGTCGAACTTGCCGGCGGTGGCGATGTCGGCCGGATCAATGATGACCGCGCCCTGTCGTTTCAACTCCGCGATGGCGTCGCTCATCAAGCGGTCAACCTGATCGTTGAAGCCGAAAGATTTGCGCGCCACACCGATGCGCGCACCGCGCAAGCCCGCGGCATCGAGAAACTGCGTGTAGTCAGCCTGCGCCTTGCCGCGACTCGCACCCGTGGCCGGGTCGCGCGGATCATAGCCGACCAGCGCCGTGAGCAGCGCGGCCGCATCGGCAACGGTGCGTGTCATCGGCCCCGCCGTGTCCTGACTGTGCGCGATGGGGATGATGCCGGCGCGGCTGACGAGTCCGAGCGTGGGCTTGAGGCCGACGAGCGAGCAGGCCGACGAGGGACAGACGACCGAGCCGTCCGTCTCCGTGCCGACCGCGACGGCGCAGAGGTTCGCCGCGACGGCCGCGCCCGAACCGGAGCTTGAGCCGCACGGGTTGCGATCCAGCACGTACGGATTGTGCGTCTGCCGCCCGCGTCCGCTCCACCCGCTCGTCGCGTGGGTCGAGCGAAAGTTGGCCCACTCGCTCAAGTTAGTCTTGCCCAGAATGACCGCACCCGCCGCGCGCAGACGTTCGGCGACGAACGAATCGCGCGCGGGGGTCGAGTCCGCAAGCGCGAGCGAGCCGGCCGTCGTCTTCATGCGGTCGTGCGTGTCTATGTTGTCTTTGATGAGGACTGGTATGCCATGCAAAGGGCCGCGCACATGGTCCGCCTTGCGCTCTTGGTCGAGCGCAGCGGCGATTGCATCGGCATCGGGGTTAAGCTCGATGATCGCATTGATGGCGGGGCCCTGCCGGTCAACGTCTGCGATGCGCGCCAGATATTTCTCGACCAACCCGCGCGCCGTCCACTTGCCCGTCTCCAGCCCCGCGCGCAACTCGGCCAACGTCATCTCTGCCAACTCGAATGACTTTACAACCGGCGCATCTGCCGCGCTGCTACGCATCAGCGCGGGACTGACGGTGACGAGCGCACTCGCCAGCGCACCGCCGCGCAGGAACTGACGGCGCGGCAAATTTGTCTGCGCCGCGTGCGCCGCTTTAAGTTTCGTCATCTTGATCTCCTGTCTCTTCGTGGATGGCTCGTCACGGCCTGTTATTATCCTGTCCGTTCGTGGAGTGCAACAATTATTTCCGCCGTTGCGTATCAACAAGCTCAAACCGCCGCGTTGGATGATGGACAATGTAGATGCCCACGCAGATCACACAATTTGATGAGGAGGGCGGCGCGCACACCACGCTGCGCATCGCCGGTTCGCTCACGCTTGCGGACGCCGAACTCATCGCGCGCATCTGCGCCGGGCTACAAGCGCAACGCGCCGTGCGCATCACGCTCGACCTGAGCGAGCTTAGTTTCCTCGATAGTGAATCGGCGGCCGTGCTCGCGCGCCTGAAAGAAAAGCACGGCGTCACGCTCGACGGCGTGCATCTGTTCGTCCAACAACTCATCGATCAAACGGAGCAGCGACGCGATTAACGGCGCAAGTTTCGTTCGACCGCGCCTTGCCCGATAGTTGCCGTGTTATTTGGGCGCTAGCAAGTTATGGATCAACTCGTGCAGGCGGGCGAAGTCAACCGGCTTAACCAAATAGCCGTTGAAGCCGACATCATACGCGGCGCGGCGGAAACCGTCAGTGCTAAAAGCTGTGATGGCCACGACCGGGATATTGCGCAGTGCCTCGCTCGCGCGGATTTTACGGGTCGCGTCCAGTCCGTCCATCTGCGGCATACCGATGTCCATCAAGATGAGGTCGGGTTGGGAGAGCGTGGCGACTCTGATCGCTTCTTCGCCGTTACCGGCCGTCACCACCCGATAGCCGTGGTGTTGTAGCCCTAAACTAATCACCACGAGATTATCAACCACGTCATCCACCACCAGGATCAACGGCTGTTCGCGTGCAGGCGGGGCGGGTGCGTCTTCCTTGTTGGCCGGCGCGGCCGTGAGATCGGCCGCGAGCGCGTGCGTCTCCTCGTCCGGCGGTTCGGAGAGCGGGTTGGTCGGTAAACCCCGTTTCGTTTCCATCCCTAAATAATAGCTTATTCGCGCGCCGCCCGTTGCAAACGGCAACATACTGGTGGCCGGCATTGCCCGACTACATACGACGAGACGCGGCGCAGACTGTTGAAATAGTCTGCGCCGCGTCCATGTCTGCGTCATTCAATTACTGGATCGTGTCGACCGAGCCGCGGAAGCCGTGCCGTGCCTGCTGCGCGACCCACTTGAGCACGCGCTTGGTGTTGTAGCAGTAGGCGAGAATGTAGTTGCAGGTTGAGAGACAGTGGCGCGAGCATTCCTGCTTCATCTCGTCCAACTGCTTCACGTCGAACTTCGGATTCTCAATCGTGCCCCAATCGTGCGTTGCCGAGTACATCGGGAAGCAGGGGGCGAGTGTGCCGTCGGTGCGGACGATGAGCGAGTTCTGCCCGGCGCGACACTCCCACGGCGGCACTGCACCGCGCATCAGCTTCTTCATCTCCTGCATGTGCTTCGACTGGTTGACCATCTTGTAGCCGTCGTTGTGCCGCTTGGCGTCGAGATAGTCGAGCAGGTCGTCAACCTTGGGCCAGTCTTCCGGCGTGAGATAAGTGGCGTTCTCGGTCAGGTGTTTGAAGTGATCCTGCTCGGTCATGGGCGTCTCGTTGATGTGATAGTCGGTGGCGATGCCCATGTCGTGCGCGATCTCGGTTAGCTCCTTCACGTCGTCCATGTTGAGGCGCGTGATGTTGATATTGAACATCACCGTGTAACCGTAGTGATGCTGCCGCTTGACGAGATATTCAACGTAAGAGCGGATCGGCTCAAGCGCCTTCGGCAACTCTTTGCGATCCTTGACGGAGTCAACCGCGAGATTGACGGTCGCGATGCCAGCGTCGCCAAGGCGGTCAACGATGTCGGGTTTCATCAAACGTCCGTTCGTCGGCAGATAGACGAAGATGTCTTTCTTCGCGCTGTAATAGACGATCTTGTGAATGAACTTCGGGCGCAGGAGCGGCTCGCCGCCCATCAGCGCGAGCACGCGCGATCCGATTGAGTGCAGCCAATCAATCGAACGCTTGCCGACCTCTTCGGTCATGCCTTTGACCTTGTTGTTGTACGACCAGCAGTAGTGGCAATCGAGGTTGCACTTCCACTCGGTGAACAGGTAGGGGATGAGCGGGCGCAACTGCCCCTTGTAGTAGAGCGACTTGAAGTAGGGCGACCCCCACGTCTTCCACGTGCGGATGGTGTTAAGCGTCTGATACTGCTTATGGGTCATCGGCTGCGGATCAGGGTGGATCGGGTATGGCGGCTCCGGCAAGACCACCGGCTCGGTCGTCGGCTCAAGGACGGGTCGCGGTTGATCGCGAACGTAGAGAATCTGGTGTAACTTTTCGTCAATCCGAAAAGCCGGGGCCGACGAGGTCGGAGGGGGCGCTGCTTGATCTGGTTGCCGTACTTCTGCTGCCATCGGGACTCCTTTCAAACTAACTAACTTGTGTAATTGGAAGAAGGCTTGAGTTAACTCGCGCGCTTTGACCACTATCAAACTGTATGGCTGCGGCGCGCTGGCCCGCGCGCTCGTCTTCGTGGGCGACATCCTTGAGCGTTAGCCAACGAGGAGCGCACCGACGGTCAAAACGGGCGTATGATGGCTGATTTTACGCGCTATTGCAAGTCAACTTGTGCGTTGGCGCGAGCTTAAAGTCGCTGACCCGGCAAGGGTCGTCGGCTAAGCCTGAGGTCGGGCTTGTGCCCGTCATCCAAGCGTTGCGCCATTGCTGGGTTGCGAGTATGACATGCGCGGGCAACATCGGAGGTGAGCATGCAGACACTTTGCCAACTGGCACATTGCCGTAAATTATTTCGAGTTGCCCGGCCGCCGATATTCACGTTAAGCTTGCGCCTTCGTTGCAGCATCTGTGGATGAAACTCGTTGTGCGTGGCACTATCTTTCCGCTCCGCCTGCCCGGCCGCATGAGCCAACGCAGAGGGCAGTGCCCATTCAATTTCAATGCGCAGCAGGAGGTCTTGAGGTTTGCCCGTCACGGCCACGCCGGCAGTCACCGCCGGGTTAAGACCGGAATTGTTCAACGCGCCCGTGCTTAGCCGCCGGTGGCTTGCAGTCGCGCTCGCAACGCTCGTCATCGTGGGCTTCGGCCTACGTGCAACAGACTTGAGCGCGGAGAGCTTGAGCGAAGATGAGTTTAACAAATTAGCGGCGGTCGCGGACTATCGCGCCAACGGTCTCACGCCGGCCAACGGCGAGCATCCGTTCTTGATGAAGGCGTTGCAGACCGTGAGCGTCATCCTCGCCGAGCGTTGGAACAGCACGTCGTTCGTCGCCGCACAGCCAAGTCTGTCCGTGCCGGTCGAGACGGCGTTGCGTCTACCTGGTGTTATCTGCGGCGCGCTCACGACGCTCGTGCTTTATCTCTTAACGGCGGAACTATTCGGCGGCGAAGTCGCGCTCGTCGCGGCGGCCTTGTGGGCGCTCGATCCGGCCGCCATCGGCTTCAACCGCGTGGCCAAAGAGGACACGTTCCTGCTCTTCTTCTTCCTCTTGGCGAACATCTTCTGGCTGCGCTCGCAGCGCGTCGCCGAAGCGGGCACAGGCGATCCACGACCATATTATCTAGCCACAGCCATCACCTTCGGCGCGATGTTCGCCTCCAAATACATGCCCGGCTACTTCGCCGCGAGCATCGCCTACTACAACATCTTTCAGGATATTCCGGCGACGCGCTGGCGGCTTGGGCGGCCGCGCTACCTGTTGTTCTTCATGATCATCGGCGTCAGCTTCGTGCTGCTCAATCTGCCGATCCTTTTGCCCGGCACGTGGCGCGCGGCCCTCAACTTCGCCAGCTACAAACGGGTCGGGCACGACAGCTACGAGTTCATGGGCCAACTCTACACGCATACACTGATGAACTGGCTGCGCGGTGTGCCGTGGTATTTCTATCTCGTCTTCGCCGCCGTCAAACTGCCGCCGCTGACCATCGTCGCTTTTCTCACCGGCTTGCCGCTCATGCTGCGCCGCCGGCTCGGTGACGGGCGCTACTTCCTTTTCTTCTGGGTGCTGCTCGGCTTCCTCCCCTTCGTCCCCGCCGGCGGCAAGTTCACGCGCTACTTCACACCCGTGTTGCCCGTCGTCCACATCATCGCCGCTATCGGCATGGGCTTTGCCGCGCGGCAACTCGCGCGGCTCGTCGCTAACGAAGCGGCGCAACGTTATGCGCCCCTTGCCCTGTCCACGCTGATCGTCGTCGCCGCGCTCTGGTCTGCGGCGACTGCTGCGCCGCACTATCGGCTCTACACTAATCTCTTCGGCGGCGGACAAACGCGCGCGGGCAGTTACTTCCCGCAAGATGAATTCTACGACGCCGGTCTGCGCGAGGTGATGAGCGAGATCGCCCGCCACGCCCGCGCGGGCGCACACGTCGCCAACGAGACGCCCGCCCTCGCCGCCTTCTATCTGCAACAAGCGCACCGCCCCGATCTCGTCTCAGTCTCGCTCTCCGACCCCACCGCTCGCGCGGCCCTCAGCACAGGCGACTTCGTCATCGCCGCACGCGGCCGTCGCTATCACAGCAACGTCGCGATCCTCACCGCGCTCAGCCAGACAACCGCGCCCGTCTTTCGCCTTAACGTCGGCGCAACGCCCGCCGTTGAAGTTTATGCTTTAGACGATGTGACAATGGCCATGGTCAACCTGCAACTGCGCTGAAAGTTGCCGAATAGAAAAAAGGCCGCGCACAGAGTAGTAACCTTTGGTGCTAGAATGGCTCCGCAGGTAAGAGTGACGCTGCCCGCAAAACCGCGCGATTCCCTTAACAAAAGAGCTGGTTTCAAAATCCGGCGGACTTTGAGGGGGCCGTTTAGTGCCCATAGAGTCCGCGTACAGCGGCAATCGGCCAGAGGCAAAAGCCAAATACAAACGTGATGATTGCGTATTACGCAGCTTCCGCCCAATAAGATGCGGTCAATAATTGAGGCTCGGATGCGCTCTCCCCTTCGCATCCGAGCCTCAATATATGGTCACCTGTTTCAGGAGCGACCGGTCTCTGTGTAACTCTTCAGTAGCGGCGACCGCGTTTTCGAATCTTGTAGGTGTAGAGCGCCGAACCGCCCGCGCCCGACAGCGCGCCGATGGCCGCGCCCTTCCTGCCGCCAATCACACCGCCCAGCAGCGCGCCGCCGCCCGTACCCGCAGCCACCGTCAACTTGTCACGGTGCTTCTGCCAGAAAGAGCGCTTGCGCGTGTTGTAGTCGTAGTAAGACCGCCGTGAGTTCGCGTACCGCGCCGACTGCGCAGTGCGAGCATGATGCCGGTGAGCGGCACATGCCGCCGCAGGCGCGGCTGTTGCCGCAGTGAACACGGCGACCAACATTAAAGAGGCCATTAACTTCTTCATTTCTTTCCCTCCTGTTGCCCGGAGATGCAACGGGTATGCCAGCCGCCTGCATCGCGAAATAACCGTTCATACTCTTTGATTTCATCCGTGTACTGAACCGCATCGGGTATGCCTATACCGTATGGTGCGCCGGGGCGGCGGGCGAGGGTCTCAATTATTTGACTTTATATAGCTTAAGACTGCCGCCCCCGGACGGGTATGAGGATTGCAGTCTATATAATTGATAGAGGGTCATTTGAATTCGCATCACGGCTCGGGTTCTAAAAGGAGGGACTATGGGTTCAAAAATAAGCACTGTTAAAGGGGTCGTCAGCGCGCTGGGTCTGGCAACCGGGCTACTCCTCGGTGCCGATGTAACCGCTCAGGCACAGGGCGGCTACTACGGTCAGGACACCTACCGCGGGCAGGATTATCACCGCCACCAGAAGAACGAAAAGAAGGCGGAGAAGCGGCATCAGAAGGAAGAGAAGGAAGACCTCAAACGCCACCAACGCGACGAGCGCGAGGAGTACGGCAACGACGCCGACCTGCGCGACCATCAGCGGCAGGAGCGCGAGGATATCAAGCGGCACGAGCGCGAAGAGAAAGCGCAGCGTCAGTCTCACCAGCGCAACGAACGCAACGGCTCATACGGGCGCGACGACGGTTATTACGGTAATGACGGCTACGGTCGGGACAACCGGGGTTATGGATCGGGCGTCAGCCAGGCGGCATATGATCGCGGCTACCAGGAAGGCGTTCGCGCCGGACAAGACGACCGTTACAACAACCGCCGCTACGACTACCAGAACCACGGCGCGTATCGCGACGCGACCGCCGGTTATGATAATCGGTACGGCGACCGCAACTCGTACCGCAACACCTTCCGCGAAGGGTATCAGCGCGGCTATGACGAGGGCTACAACAATCGGAATGCGGGGTACGGGCGCAGCCGCAGCAACGTCGGCGGCATACTAGGGCAGATCTTCGGCCGCCCGTAATGGTGAGCCGTCTTGCCGGGGAAGAAAAAGGGCTTCGCGACGCTTGAGTTTAACAGGCGTCGCGAAGCCCTTTTGAGATGCCATCCGACAGAATCCTTAAGACGCGAAAAGCAGGGCACACATGTATTCACAGCCTTCCTCCGAGCTAATCGTCTAATGAAGGCGACATCCCTTCAATTAGTGGTCATAGCAGTGATCGCAGCCATGCCGAGAGGTTTATTTTACGCCCACTTGCAGATGCCGGAACTTTCCTCTCGCCGCGTACCAACCTTTTCGCGGGGCGGGCAATCTAACCCGCGTACGATACCCTGCACGGGTATATAAACCTAGAAAAACATTCTCAACTTGGAGGGATTTAATCACTGTGGGTTAATTCCCCGCAGCTTGCTGCGGCTTTATACTTCGTGAATGAGCCGCTTCATTCACAAAGACCATAACGTCTCAGTCCTGATGTATCACATCGTGTGTCCCGCAAAGTACCGCCGGGCTGTGTTCAGTGCCGAAGTTGATGCCAAGTTGAAAGCAGTATGCGCCGAGATTGAGAAGCGATACGAGATCGCCTTCTTGGAAATAGGGACGGACGCAGACCATGTGCATTTTCTAGTGCAAAGTGTGCCGCTGTACAGTCCGAAAAGGATCGTGCAAATCATCAAGCGTCTGACGGCGCGAGAAATCTTCCGTGCCTGCCCGCAAGTCAAGAAGTACTTATGGGGCGGGGAGTTCTGGTCGGATGGATATTTCATCACGACGGTCGGGGCGCACGGCAACGAGCAAATGATTAAGAACTACGTCGCGCAACAAGGCACGATAAAAGGTAACGGTCAACTCGACCTCTTTTGATACCGCGCTGCTTGCAGCGCGGAGAATTCATTCCTACTTCCGTCAGTCAACTCCTATCCAGCCGAATCAGGTGAATAACAGTCATGGTAAATGCTGATAAATCTAAACGGGCGTCGTTCATCACAGCCCTCATCGTGATGTGTTTCACTTTTAATCTCAGTGGGGCTTTGAATGCTTTGGGTCAAGAGCCGATTGAGGAGGTCAATCCGATGATCGGCACAACAGGCCCGACTGAGAACGACTATGGCGGGATGATTCCGGGCGTCACCACGCCCTTTGGCATGACGCACTGGACGGCTATGACCCGCGAGAACAAAATAAGCGTCTACTCATACAACTACAGCGACAAAACGATACAAGGTTTCCTCGGCACTCATCAGCCCGCGATCTGGATGGGCGACTACGGCTATGTCAGCTTGATGCCCTCCAGCGGTGAGTTGAAGACCTCGCGGAAATTACCCTTCGACCACTGGGATGAAACCTCCGCGCCCAACTACTACTCCGTCAAGATGGACGACGGGGGCAAACCGCTCAAAGTCGAGATGACGGCAACGACCCGCGCCGGGTTCCTGCGGCTCACGTTTCCCGCAGCACAAGCTTCACACATCGTTGTCACCGCCAGCCGTTCCGAGCAGTTCAAAGGCTTCATCCAGATCAATCGGAACGAGCGAGAGATCGTCGGCTACAACGCTGACCGAATGTCTGCTCATCTAGGCCCGCCGTTGCCCAACTTCAAAGGCTACTTTGTCATTCAGTTCAGCAAACCTTTCGCTTCCTCCGGCACGTGGGAGGACGACACCATTCAGCCGGGAAACGAGCAACAGAGCGGTCATCGGATCGGCGGTTATGCGAGCTTCCCCACGACACAAGATGAAGTGATCGAGGTCAAGATAGGCACGTCGTTCATCAGCATTGACCAGGCGCGCGACAATTTGAAAAGAGAGATTCCCCGTTGGAATTTCGACCGCGTGAAAACGGCAGGCCGGCGAGTCTGGAACGAGGCGCTCGGCAAGATCAAAATTCAAGGCGGCACAAAAGATGAGCGCGTTAACTTTTATACGGGGATGTATCATACTCTGTTATTTCCCAGAATCTTCTCGGAGTATGGCCGCTACTACAGCGCGTTCGATGACCGCGTGCACAACGGTGTCTCGTACAACGACTATTCGCTCTGGGATACCTTCAGAGCCGAGCATCCACTGCTTTTATTGACTCAGCCTGACAAAGTCCCGGACATGATTACCTCGCTCCTGCAAATGTATACGGAGGGCGGCTGGATGCCGAAGTGGCCCAATCCGACATACAGCAATATCATGATCGGCACACACGCCGACAGCGTTATCGCTGATGCGTATGTCAAAGGCATCAGAGGCTTCGATCTCAAGAAAGCCTACGCGGCAACGTACAAAGATGCCATGACGCCGCCGGACGGAGATACCAATAACAGGTGGCTTGATCGCGCGCCCTGGACAGCGTTTGAAGCCAGAGGCGGGCTGACATGGTACAAGTCGCTCGGCTACGTGCCGCAAGATAAGACGGATGAGTCTGTCTCGCGCACGCTTGAATTCGCCTACGACGATTTCTGCGTCGCGCAACTCGCTCAAGCTGTGGGCCGGCAGTCCGACTATGAGTTGTTGATGGCAAGAAGCCGGAACTATAAAAATCTTTATGACCCTGCGAAAGGATTCATGCGACCGAAGAACGCGGACGGGAGTTGGGACGAGGAAAGCTGGTCTACGCGCGAAGAGAGAATGCCCGGATTCACCGAAGGCGGCCCGTGGACTTACTTGTTCTGCGAGATGCAGGACATTCCCGGCATGATCGCTTTGATGGGCGGCAAGCAGCAATTTGTGACCAAGCTGGATGAGAACTTCTCAGGCGGCCATTATCGCCATAGCAACGAACCGGGCCACCACTACACATATCTGTATGACTATGGCGGTCAGCCCTGGAAGACTCAGGAGAAGGTCAGAGAGGCAATGGTCTTGAACTATCGCAACGCGCCGGATGGACTGAGCGGCAATGATGACTGTGGGCAAATGTCTGCCTGGTATATCTTCAGCGCGATGGGATTCTATCCGGTCACGCCGGGCAGTCCGGTCTATGCCATCGGCAGCCCGCTGTTCGCTCGGGCCACCATCATGTTGCAGGGGCCGTATAAGAAAGGCCCCTTTACGGTCATTGCGCGCAATCAATCGCCCAGGAATAAATACATTCAATCGGCCACGCTGAACGGCAAGCCGTTAACTGAACCGTTCATCAGGCACGCTGATATTGCCAATGGCTCAACCCTCGTCTTCGTCATGGGCCCGCAGCCGAATAAGAACTGGGGGCGCAGCAGAGCGCCACGCGCGGAATAACCAGTCAGGGCGAAAAACATTTATCCACGAAGCACACGAACCAACACGAATAAGACTCAAGCCATTTCGTGTCGTTTCGTGTGCTTCGTGGATAGGGCTTTGATGTGCGCCATTGCTGTGTGCTTCGATTTAGCACAAGCTACATCAATCACTTCATCTGTTAGCGCAGGCGGTACGGAATTACTCTATGCAACGCGACTGCGCGCGTCCACCCTCGATGTCAATTTGTGAGGTGCAATGAATGAACGTCTATCTGGCGGAAGTTATCGGCACGATGATTATGCTGATTCTCGGCGACGGCGTTGTCGCCAATGTGCTGCTGAACAAATCAAAAGGGCAGGGCAGCGGGTGGATGGTGATTACGACCGCCTGGGGGTTGGCGGTCATCATCGCCATCTTTTGCGTCGGACGCATCAGCGGCGCGCATCTGAACCCGGCGGTCACCATCGCGCTCGCCGCGATTGGCTCATTCCCCTGGAAGCAAGTGCCCGGCTACATCAGCGCGCAAATCAGCGGCGCGTTTCTCGGCGCGGTTGTCGTCTGGGTGCTGTACCACCCGCATTTTACAGAGACGGAAGATAAGGACTTGAAGCTTGCTGTGTTCTGTACCGCCCCGGCAATTCGGCATCCGGTCTCGAACTTCATCGCCGAAGTCATCGGCACGGCGATTCTCCTGTTCGGCATTCTGGCCATCGCCGCTAACGCACAGAAATTAACCGCGCCGAGCGGCGTCGATCTCTCGCTGGTCTTTAGTCAGGGCATCCAACCGATTCTCGTCGGCTTTCTCGTCTGGGGCATCGGTCTTTCACTCGGCGGCCCGACGGGCTATGCGATCAATCCGGCGCGTGATTTGGGCCCACGACTCGCGCACGCCCTGTTGCCGATTACCGGCAAAGGGACAAGCGACTGGGGCTATGCGTGGATTCCGGTCGTCGCGCCTATCCTTGGCGGTGTCATCGGCGCGGCGCTGTTCACGGCCATTGGATTCTGAGACTGAGGAGTGCGCATCATGACTCAATACGTCGGCGCAATTGATCAGGGCACGACTAGCACGCGCTTTATGGTTTTCGATCACGCGGGGCGCGAAGTGGCGCGGCATCAATTGGAACATACGCAAATTTTGCCGCAAGCCGGTTGGGTGGAGCATAACCCCGAGGAGATTTACCAACGCACCTGCGAGACAATCGAAGGCGCGCTCGCCCGTGCCAGCCTCACGGCGCAAGACCTCGCTGCCGTCGGCATCACTAACCAACGCGAGACCACCGTCGTCTGGAATCCGAAAACGGGCGCGCCGCTCTACAACGCCATCGTCTGGCAGGACACGCGCACAGACCGCATCATGCACCAGCTGGAACAAGAGGGCGCAGGCGCGACGATTCGCCGCAAAGCCGGACTGCCGCCCGCCACCTATTTTTCCGGCGGCAAGATTCAATGGATTCTCGACAATGTAGAGGGCGCACGCGCTGCCGCCGAACAGGGTGACGCCGTCTTCGGCAACATAGACACGTGGCTCATCTGGAACCTGACTGGCGGCACGAACGGCGGCGCGCACATCACCGATGTTACCAATGCGAGCCGCACGATGTTATTCAATCTCGCAACGCTCGACTGGGACGACGAACTGCTCGCGCTCTTTAACATTCCGCGCCGCATGCTGCCCGCTGTGCGGCCTTCTTCAGATGCAAACTTTTACGGCATGACGCGCCACGACGGAGCATTCAAAGGTGAAGTTCCTTTGTGTGCGGATTTGGGCGACCAGCAAGCTGCGACCGTCGGGCAAGTATGTTTCGCGCCCGGCGAAGCGAAGAACACTTACGGCACGGGCAACTTCATGCTGCTCAGTACGGGCGAGCACATCGTGCCCTCGCAGTCCGGCTTGCTGACCACCGTTTGTTATCAAGTCGGTAGTGCGCGTCCCGTCTATGCGCTTGAAGGCTCGGTGGC
>JANMAD010000700.1:0-2053 GCA_031359515.1 Acidobacteriota bacterium
GCACGGCGCGGGGGTAGGCAAAAACGCCCGCGCCCGCTAGAATCACGTGCGCCGCTCGATCTGCAATTCCTGTGTGAGGTGAAGAAACCATCATGGCGAGTACCACAGAGACCACGCCAACGGTCTGCGAGCACTGCGACCGCGAGAGCCGCCACCTGATCAGGCAACTCGGGCCGGACAACTCCGTGCATTACATCTGCTGGGACTGTCTGCGCCGCGTCGAGAAGCGCATCAACGTCAGTCCTCGTTGGCAGCGCGACCGGCGCGGCTAAAGTTGCTGCCACGCGCACATCATCATCCACCAATAAAAGAGGCCCCTTACATGCGTCGTCACAATCTTGCCCGACACATCATTTCGCTCTGTGCTTGCCTGCTCGTCGTTTCGTCTGTCGCCCGCAGCCAGACGAGGGCCGCGCGCGATCCGAATCAGCCGGTTGACGAGGAGTACACGCGCAAGATCAAAGAGTACACGACCGAGCCGTTCTTCAATTCGCCGCTCACGGATTACTTGCCCGCGTCGCCGAACGTGCCGACGCCGAAAGCGGTCTTGGGCGACGTGGCGGGCGCACCCGGCAAGTTGCCTTACGCGGAAGATGTCTATCGCTACATGCGCCAACTCGAAAAGGCGAGTCCGCGCGTCAAGGTCTATAGCATCGGCACGAGCGAAGAGGGACGCGAGATGATCGCGGTCGCCGTCTCGTCGGAAACGAACCTCGCACACCTCGCAGAGAACCGCGCACGCCTCGCCAAACTCGCCGACCCGCGCACGATCAACATGGATGACGCGGAAGCTGACCGGCTCGTCGCGGCCTCCGTGCCTGTCTATTACATCACCGGCACGATTCATTCGCCGGAGACGGGCGCGCCGACCGCGCTGATGGAGTTGGCTTACCGGCTCGCGGTGGACGAAAGCCCATACATCAAACACATACGCGCGAACGTCGTCACGCTGATTACGCCGGTCGTCGAAGTGGACGGGCGCAACCGGCAAGTGGACATCTACAACTGGCATCTCGCGCACCCGCACGAGAACTGGCCGCCGCTCGTCTACTGGGGCCATTACGTCGCGCACGACAACAACCGCGACGCGATGGGGCTGACCTTGAACCTCACGCGCAACGTGCTCAAGACTTACATTGACTGGAAGGCGCAAGTCTTGCACGACCTGCACGAGTCCGTGCCTTATCTCTACGACAACACGGTGGGCGACGGCCCTTACAACGCCTGGCTCGATCCGATCCTGACGGACGAATGGCAGTTGATGGGTTGGAACAACGTCTCGGAGATGACGAAGTTCGGCATGCCCGGCGTCTTCACGCACGGCACGTTCGACACGTGGTCGCCCGGCTATCTCATGTTCCTCGCCGCCACGCACAACGGTATCAGTCGCCTCTATGAGACTTTCGGCAACGGCGGTGCGGATACGGTCGAGCGCACGCTGCGACCCGACGACTACGAGCGCACATGGTATCGGCAGAACCCGCCGCTCCCGCGCACGAAATGGTCGCAGCGCAACAACAACAACTATCAGCAGACGGGTCTCTTGACCGCGCTCAACTACTTCGCCGACAACACACAACTCTTCCTGCACAACTTCTATCTCAAGAGCAAACGCTCGCTGTTAAAACCGAAGAACGAAGGCCCGGCGGCTTACGTCTTCCCGGCCGACGATCCGCGCCCCGGTGCGCAGGCCGAAATCTTGCGCACGCTGCAAGCACAGGGCTGCGAAATCTCGCGCGCGGGCGCGGCCTTCACGATCACGATCACGAAGCGTGCGCAGAAGCCAGCAGAACGCGGCGCGCGAAACGAGGCGATGCCAGGGGCGACGCCAACGCCCGTCACGCCCGCCGACAAGTTGAAGCAAGCAAGTGAGGCGAGCAAGAACGAACAACCGGCGGGCACGCGCCAATTTCCGGCCGGCAGCTACGTCGTGCGCATGGATCAACCTTACAGCCGCATCGCCGACATGTTGCTCGACTATCAGTATTGGGCTCCGAACGATCCGCAGCAGAATCCTTACGACGATACCGCGTGGACGTTCGGCGAAATGGGC
>JANMAD010000010.1:0-8591 GCA_031359515.1 Acidobacteriota bacterium
TAGCCTGCGCCATGCACGAAGATGACGGCCGGGCCGCCGCCCTTCCAGTTCGCGGGCATGTACATGCGCCCGTGAACGGTCGCGCCGTCGCGCGCCTTGAAGCTGACGATGCGCGGGTCGATCCAATCGTGCGTAAAGAACTCAGGGATCGGCGAGGTCGTCACCGGCTTAGGCTCTGTGGTAGCTGTCGCCCCGGCCGGGCTGTTGGCGACGAGGTATAACTCCCAAGGCTTGTTGCTGTAGGAGCGCACGTCCGCGAGCCTCGTCTCGTCGGGCGAGATGTCCACCAGATTGTTGCCCGCCATGGTCGTTATGCGCGTGCGCGCGCCGCCGCTCGTCGGCATTGAATAAAGATGCCGCTCAAACGGGCTGCCTTCGCTGGAGATGAAATAGAATTTTGTCTTGTCCTGCGACAGACGCGCGGCGGAAACCTCGAACTGCCCGGCGGTTAATTGCGCCGGCTCGCCGCCGTTGATTGAGACGGTGTAAAGATGCGCGAAGCCCGTCTGCTCCGACTCGAAATAGACGTGTTCGTTGTCCCGCAGCCAGCCGAGCGTGAACGCGCCGGGGCCGTCGATCCACGCATCGTCGTGCAGATGCGCGAGCGCCTTCGTCTTGCCCGTCGCCGGATCGAGCAGTAGCACCCAACGATCCTTGTTGTCGGCCGAGAAGCCGAGCAGAACTGCGTGCCGGCCATCATCTGACCACTGCAACCCCGCTAGTTCGACATCGCGGTCGCGCGCCTGCGCCGTTTGTGCGCCTTCGGTCTGCGTGCGTGGCGGTTGACCTTGTTGTTGTCCTTGTTGTGTCTGCTCTTGCGTCTGTTGCGTCTGTCCCGCCTGTGTTTGCGGGACGACGCCGCGCTCGCGTTGCGCTTGCTCAGTCGCGTTCGCTTCCGTGCGCGTGCGGACTTGCGGCGCAGCCTCTATGCGCTGGCCGTGCTCCACGTTCTTCGTCTCGCCGGTCTCGGTGTTGATGAGCAAGAAGCGTGTGCGCCTTTGCGCGTCGCCCACTTTGCTGCGGCCCGGTATATCTTCGGTGTAACCGGACTCGGTCACGTAATTCGGCACGATGGTGTTGTGCGCGGCGGCGGGCTGCTCGCCGATGGTGGCGACGATATAAGTGCCGTCGGGCGCAAGCGCAAGACTGAAGACGGACTGACCAGCCGGCAGGTTGAAGGCCCTGCGCGGCTCACGCGCTTTGCGCTTCGCCTCTTGCTCCTCGCGCTGTTCGGCGCGCTCGCGCACCGCATCAATCAACGCGCGCTCCTCTTTCTTCACATACTCCTGACTGTCCGTCCCGCGCTGCTGCCCTTCCCCGCCGCCTTGTCGTTGTCCACCGCCGCCCGCTGCTTGTGCGCCACCCGTGCGTATGTCCGTCAACTGCACGAGCGAGCCGCCGTCGCGGGCTATCACGTACAGATTGTTCAAGCGCGTGAAGTAGATGTGTTTCTGATCGGTGGTAAAATGCGCGTTCGTCTCCGCGTCGGTCGTGCGCGTTACCGGCCGCCGTTCGCCTTTGGTGTGATCGTAGATAAAAATATCACCGTCATCCGTGAAGACGGTCATCGTCTTGTCCTTCGACAACTCGCCGTTCGCGGGCGGCGCGAGCCGTGCTTCGTCCTCCGACAGACGACGCAAGCCCGTGCCGTCGCGGTTCACGACGTAGAGACTCATCTCTTTCAAGCGGGCTTCGTCTGCCTGCTTCCAACGAAAGTAGACGCGCTGGCTGTCCTGTGACCAGTAGACGCCCGCCGGTTGATAACCGACGAGGCGGGGGCCGCGCATGATGCTGTCCACTGTTAGCTCAAACTTCTGCGGTGCTGTTTGCGGCTGCGCAGGGACTGTCTGAACGAGCAGCGTGGCGCAGAGTAGAACAGCGCTGACGATGCGGCGACGATTGATGTTTTTCATAAGCGTTTCGATCAGGATGCGGGCGTGCTCAGGTGAGAGCTTCATCTGCGTTTTATGCTCACGAGCAAGAATTGTTCACGGTCTCAATGCGCGCCGCCCCGGCCAACGCTTCAAGGGTATGGCAATAATGAACAGGACGGCCAAGGCAGACACGGCACTGACGAGTTGGCCCGTATATTCTGGAACATTGCGCGCCAGCCGCAAAGACAGATAGTGATGCCCTGCCGGCACGGCGACGGTCAGCAGCCCGTCCGGGTCTGTCGGCCGCACCGGCAAGCTCTCTTGCGCGTTGTCGAGTTCTGCCGTCCAGCCCGGATAGTAGAACTGACTGATCGTGAGCGCCGCGCTCGTCGGCGCATCAATCTCTAAGCGGATGTCGCGCGGTCGCCAACGCTCGACGACGACGCGCCCGCCGCCGGCCGTCATGTTTACTTCGACCGTGCCCCCCTCACGCTGGCCGATCTTCTGGAGGAGAGATTCCAGACCGTTCAGTTCGAGCGGCGCGGCCCATCTGGGCTGAAAACCGGGCGTGCCCTTGCTGACCGCTATCTTTTCATCGTTGTAAGTCAACCGCTCCGGCTCCCGGTTCGTGACCGTCAACACTTCGCCGCGTCCGCCCGGCGTGAAGACGTAGGCGTCCCACACGGTGAACGCGTCGGCGAGGAGCATAAGCGCGACTGAAGCAAATGTCAGCGTCCTGATCAGGGTTCGCGTCATCGCTGACCACTGCGTCGCGGAGCAGCCCGCGGCCACAAGCGCGGCGGTCGCTATCGTCAACACGGTGCCGAACCGCCAAGGGAATTGAATCGCTTGCAGAGGGGGCACGACGCGCCACACAGGCTTACTCAGGGGCGTCATCAGCAAGGTGCTCACGACGGCGACGGCGAACCAGAACAGGCCCTCCCTTTTCACGCCGGCATCCGTACTGTGCCGCGTGGCGACGTAGGCGCAAAAGGCTAGACCGAGCGTCAACAGGATCAAGCCGGCCGCGAGCAAGGGGAAGCGACCTTGCCAGGTGGTGAACAGAAAATGGTGCTCGTAGTAGTAGAAGCCCGTCCGCGTCTTCTCGATGGCGACGTAGCCTTGCGTCAACATGGCCGGGAATAGATAGACGGCCGAGAGCGCCACGCCCGATGCCAGCGCGCCCAGCGTAAGCAGTAGCACTTCAACGCGCTGCCGTCGCTCCGCCTTAAAGCAAGCGTAAGCGAGCGGGACGAGGCTGAAGATCAGCGTCGTCGGCAGGTGCGTCATGATCAGCATGGCGTAGCTGAGCGTCAGTCCGACAAAACCGAGCCGACGTTCCCGCGCAAGCAGGCAGACGAAGTACAGGATCAGCGGCATCCAGACGAACGCCCAGAACTCGGCGAAAGCGCCGCGCTCGTAGAGATCAATCGCCAGATGGTAAGGCATCAGCATGTAGAGCGTGGCGGCGAGGAGTGCCGGCTGTGGGCCGTAAACCTGCTTCAGCCAGAGGTACGCCGTGAGGCCCGAGGCGCAGAGCGCCGCGGCCGCCGAGACGCCGAGTTGCCGCCAGCCGTGCGGGTCGTGAGTAAACAGCGGGTGGAGCAGGCTGGTCAGGTGATAAGGCACCGATCCGTAGTAGAAAAACACAGGGCTGCCGAGTCCGCCGTTCATGCCTTGCAGCCAGCGGGGATATAAGTTGCCCGCCCAGAACTGCGCGGCGAAATGCGTGTACCAGATCGCATGCGTTATGCCGTCGTGGCTCAGCGCCGGGAAACCGTAGCTAATTGCGGGTAGAGACAGACCGAGCGCCGCGCCCGCTAACAGCCCAAGCCTGGCAAGATTGTTGGTAGCGATAACCCCTCTCTGCTAAAGTTGAATGGTTGCTGCCCGACAGGCTCGCTGGCGCTTCATGGCAGCAACCAGGCTGCATGCAGAGTCGGTATTTTGACTCCATGCTGATGCCGGGTAAACGCCGCTCCGCACACACACTACCCACGCTCCCCGCCCTGTGGTAATCCTATGGTCGCGGCGCACCTATATTCATGCGTGCCGCTATACAGTTTTTGCAATGCAAGTGCCGGGCAGGTTGTAATGAGCGAACGACGCGATAATACAACAGAACCGACGGGGCGCGTGCCCGCCGAACGTGAACCCGGCGATTACTATTACGACGACGCCACGGGCTACGAGCCTTACGATCCCGCGCAAGATAAAGACGACGACAACGATGATGCCGGAGAGCAACCTGTCGCCCCTACGGCGCGCTGATGCGCCCGACGAAACGCGCCGTCACCCTGCGTTGCGCCTCGTGCTGCCTGCGCTCGTCGTGCTGTATGCGGCGGCACGCTTGTGGCGACTGACGGCGTTCAATCTGGGGCGCGACGAGATTTTCAGTCTGGAGACGGCACGCCTCAGTTGGTCAGCCATGCTCGCGGCCGTCGTGAACGACGTTGTCCATCCGCCGCTCTTTTATCTGCTACTGAAAATCTGGCTCGACTTAGGCGGCGAATCGCTGCGTTGGCTCAAGCTGTTTCCGACATTGACGAGCATCGTCGCCGTCGTGCCCTTCCTGCTGCTCTGTCGTGCGCTGCGGCTGCGCGCCGCCACGCGCGATCTCGCACTGCTGCTCATCGCCGTCAACGGCTATCTCGTCGCCTACGCGCACGAGCTACGCATGTACAGCCTGCTGCTCTGCTTCAGCCTCTGCGCGCTCTGGCTGTTCGTTGAATTTTGGCATGCCGAGCGGCCCACGAAACTCGCACTGCTCGCGCTCTTCACCGCGCATCTGCTGCTCGTCTACACGCAATACTACGGCTGGCTGATCGTCGGCGTGGAATGTTTATTCGTCCTGCTCTGGCAACGCAATCGTGCGCGCACCTTCGCCGCGCTCGTCGCGCTGCTCTTGCTTGCCTGCGCGCCGTGGGCTTACCTAGTCATGCACGCGCTTAGCACGCGCACCATCAAGCTGAGCGCGCAACTCGGTTGGCACTATCGCCCCGATGCGACGAGCCTCGCCGCTTACTATGCGCTGCTCAACGGCCCCTTCAGCTTCGCGCACAGCACGACGCTTGGTTTGCTCGGCTTCGGTCTCATCATCATCATTGCGCGCTGGACTGTTCTGCGCGCTGTAACTGAGACACCCACGCGGCGCATCTACGACTGGCTACTCGCGTTGGCGTTGTTGCCGTGCGCGTGCGCGTTCGTCGTCAGCCGCATCTTCCCGCAGTCGGTCTGGCACACACGCTATCTAATCATCTCGGCCGTGCCCTATTTGCTGCTCGTCGCCCTCGCGCTCAACAGTCTGCGCCCGCGTTTGCTGCGGCTTGCGCTCACGTTCTTCGTTGTCACATGGGCCACCCTCTCCGGTCTCACCGAGCTGCGCCGCACTGACACGCACATCGCGTGGGACGTATTAGCACGCGAACTCAGCACGACAGAGACAATACAGCAGTCACCCATCAAGATTTATATGTTCGATGATTTTCCGCGCTACCCGATGAGTTTCTATTTCAAGCAGGCGGGCGATGCGCGCTTCGAGTTTGTGCGCATCAATGCGGCCGAACTAGCGGGACTCGCCGACGCGCACTGCTGGCTCGCGTACGACGAAAGCCTGTGGCCGCGTGGGCCGTCGCCGCCGGAACTTATGCAGGCGCGCGGCTATCAGACCGGCGCGAATTTCGCCTCAGGCCCGCACGGGCACAGATACATTTTGTTTCCGGTCTGGCGCAGGTGAAACGCTATGGCCGACTCCCATCACGACCAATATCATTTACGGCAGCAAGACGGGCCGGCAGACGCGAGCGCGCAGTCAGGCCGGAAACTCAGCGGGCGCATCGCCAGCAGGATTTGGCAGCACGGGCAAAGGCATGCCGTAAATCCGCTCGAATAAGCGGCGCTTGAATTCTGCCGGCGGCAAGTTTGCCGGTAGGGAGGCGATCACGAATTCGCGCGCCGCGTCGAACATCAACGCGCCCATCACGAACCGCTCCGCACCGGAGCGCTGCATCAGCAACTCACGTACTAGGCTGGCAACTTCAGGCGCAGTGTCATTCATGTAGGCAGCCTCGCCACAAATCGTAGAGACCCAACGCGCGCGTCCACTTCAGCAGATAAGCGGCATCATACTCCGTGGCCAGCAAGTTGCTCACGTCGCGCAACTGTAGCTCCGAGCGCGAATCCTGCGCCCATGCGAGTTTGGAAATGATCAAATCCTCTTTGCTCACGATCCAAGTGGTGAAATCTTGAATGGTGACGCTGCGACGACGGTCGAATTCAAGTTGGCGGTAGGCGCTGCTTTTGCGCACGATGCAATCCACCTTGATGACGGTGTCCAGATGGATCAAGTTGAAGACTGACTCGTGGGCGATAGCGCGCACCACTGCTTCGCGGGCCAGATAATAGTCAGCGCTAAACAGGTGGCTGATGATGTCGGCGTGTTGCGGCGTCAGCGCTACGACGACATCAATGTCACGGGTCATGCGTGGCTGGGCGTAGTAATTCATCGCCAGCGAGCCGGTCAACATGTAAGCGATGTCGCTTGCGGCAAACTTGCCGGCCAGATCGCGTATGACATCAAGCTCGTTCTGCATAGCGCACCGGACTTTTCGCTGGCCAACCCTTAAGCATCTTTCTTCTTCGGGCGCATGTTCGACGCCAGCACGCGCTTGCGCAGCCGGATCGACTGCGGCGTGACTTCAACCAACTCGTCGTCGGCGATGAATTCAAGCGCCTGCTCTAACGACAAATCTTTGACGGGCACGAGCCGCATCGCTTCATCGGCGGATGAAGCGCGCATGTTCGTCAGCTTCTTCTCTTTGATCGCGTTCACATCGAGATCGACCGAGCGCGCGTTCTCGCCGACGATCATGCCCTCGTAAACTTTGATGGCCGGGCGCACGAACATCATGCCGCGCTCTTGCAGATTGAACAGCGCGAAGGTCGTCGTGTCGCCCGTGCGGTCGGCGACAAGTGAGCCGGTCGCGCGTCCGCGCATCGGCCCCAGCCATTCGCCCCAGCGCAGGAAGATCGTGTTCAAGAGACCCGTGCCCTTCGTCTCCGTCAGGAACTCGTTGCGAAAGCCGATTAAGCCGCGCGACGGCGCTTCAAACTCAAGCCGCACGCGCCCTGTGCCGTGGTTGACCATCTTCGTCATCTGCCCCTTGCGCCGCCCCATCGCCTCGGCCACGACGCCGATAAACTCTTCGGGACAATCTACCACCACCTGCTCAATCGGCTCATACGTCTTGCCGTCGCGCACGCGTGTGATCACTTCGGGCTTCGACACCTGTAGCTCGTAGCCGTCGCGCCGCATCATCTCGATCAAGATCGCGAGTTGCAGCTCGCCCCGCCCCGACACTTTGAACTGATCCGGCGAGTCGGTCTCTTCCACTCTGATCGCGACGTTGCCCAACACTTCGCGGGCGAGGCGCTCGCCGAGTTGTCGCGACGTGACGTACTTGCCTTCGCGCCCCGCGAACGGCGAGTTATTGACGCCGAAGATCATCGAGATGGTGGGCTCGTCCACCGCGATGACGGGCAGCGCCTGCGGGTTCTCGACCGACGTGATGGTCTCGCCGATCTCAATGCCCTCGATGCCTGCGAGCGCCACGATCTCGCCCACGCCCGCCCGCGTCACCGCCTCGCGCTTCATCCCTTCAAACACGTAAAGCTGCGACACGCGCGTCTTCACCTGCGCGCCGTCGCGTTTGACGACGACCACCGTGTCGCCCTGCGCGATCTCGCCGGAGAAGATGCGCCCGATGGCGAGCCGCCCGACGTACTCGTTGTAATCGAGATTGGCGACGAGCAGTTGCAGCGCATCCGTGCGGATCGCTTTCGGCGCGGGGATCGTCGCCACGATCTGATCGAAGAGCGGGCGCAGGTTAGTCGAGTCGTCCGTTAAACTTTTCTTCGCCACGCCGTCGCGCGAGACGGCGTAGAGGATCGGAAACTCGATCTGCGCGTCGGTCGCGTCGAGGTCTAAGAACAACTCGTAGATTTCGTCCACCACTTCGGCGGGGCGCGCGTCCTGCCGATCGATCTTGTTGACGACGGCGATTGCGGGCAGCCGCGCTTCGAGCGCCTTGCGCAGCACGAAGCGCGTCTGCGGCAGACACCCTTCGGCCGCGTCCACCAACAGCATCACGCCGTCCACCATCTTCAGCACGCGCTCGACCTCGCCGCCAAAATCAGCGTGCCCCGGCGTGTCCAAGATATTGATCTTCACGTTGCCGTAACGCACCGCCGCGTTCTTCGCCATGATCGTGATGCCGCGCTCGCGTTCTAAATCCATCGTATCCATCATGCGGTCGTGTACGTGCTCGTGTGCGCCGAACGTGCCCGCCTGTTTGAGCATCGCGTCCACCAGCGTCGTCTTGCCGTGATCGACGTGCGCGATGATCGCGATGTTGCGTATCTCTTGTCTCTCTTCAGTCATAATCACTCCGTATAGATGCGGCCCGGACGAAAATGCCCGGGCCGCGCAAACGAGTATCCTACCACGCGCGGCTTGATTACACCCGCGCGCCGGCATGGTCTGAATGATTAGAACGCGCTCGTCTGGCGCAAGGCTTCGTAGAGCACGATGGCCACAGAGGTGGCGAGGTTGAGGCTACGCACACGCGGGTTCAGCATCGGAATGGTCACGCAGTTGGGCCAGTTGGCGCGCAGCAAGTCTTCCGGCAAGCCGCGCGTCTCGCGCCCGAAGACGAGACA
>JANMAD010000004.1:0-7917 GCA_031359515.1 Acidobacteriota bacterium
GAAGCGGGCGAAGGGATCGAGCCGGTCGGCATAGAGGACGCCATGCACGCCCGATTCGGTGACGAGCGGCGCGCAGATCGTCGAGCGCACGCCCTGCGAGACGATGGAATCCGAACCGGCGAACTCTGCATCTGCCGCCGCATCCTGCGTCAGCAACGCCACCCGCTCGTGCAACACCTTGTTGGTGATCGTGCGACTGATCTGCATCGCATCCGCCTGTCCCAACCGCTCATGGCGCACGCGCGCGGCCACGGGTCGCAGCTCCATTACCTCCCCGCCGCTTTCCGTGGGGCCATCGCGGAGCAATGCCACGACGCGATCCGCCGGGGTGCTGCGAAAGACGATCTCCGTCGCCTTGCCGAAGATCGTGTCGAGGTCGAAGACCGCGCCGAGCGTACGGCTCAACTCGTAGAGCAGCGCGAGCACATCGGCTTTGCGTCTGAGCATCACGAGCTCCGTGTCGGACGAGGCATGTACTTGGTACTCGCCCGTCGCTTGGCGCACCACTTCGTCGGCGTTGATAGTTAATTGCGTGTGCCCCAGCCGGCCCTCTTCATAACGGAGCGGCGGCGTGGTCTTATCCAGCGGCGGCGCGACGAAGAGCAGGCGGCTTGTGCCGATGGTGATCTGATCGCCGTCCAGCAAGCGGTGCGCGGTGCGCGGCTGCCCGTTGACCAGGACCTGGTTGGCGCTCCGTCTGATCTCCGTGCCGTTCACGAAGCCGTCCACAATGAGGTACGTGCCGCCTTCGTGCTTGATGTGCGCGTGATAACGTGAGGCACGCGGGTCGTTGAGCGTGATGCAATTGTCGGGCGCACGCCCGATGGTACAGAGCGTCTGCGGCGACAATTCATATTGCCACTGCTGCCCGCCTGCGTCCGTGATCTGTAGGAGAGCCATAAACGGCGTGTGTCTAAGCCGCGTGCTGCTGCGTAGCGTTTGCCCCTAAATCAGTCCTTACGAGCCGGACAACAGAAGCGAAAAGATGATCCACGAAACCACACGAACAAACATGAGGAAATATCAGAGAGTTTCCTGTTTTGTTTCGTGTGGGTTCGTGGATCATTTCCGGGTTGTGTCCCAAGCTCATAAATTTCGATTTAGCATTGGCAAAGACAGTATAGCGCACTCTCTCTTTGACCGGGCTATGCGAACGCCGCATAGCCGCGTGCGTGCCCGTTACGTCAGCGCACCATTTGGAGGCGCGTCACGGGATGCAGTTCCCACGCGGTTGCGCGCCAGTTCCCCGCTCGACCGGGCGCGGTGTTCTCCACTTCATTGACGTGCCTGCTGTCGTAGAGCAGCCAGCCTTCAAAGCGACACCAATGGCCGACTAATTCATGCGCGAGCGTCGGCGTTGACCAATCCCAGCCTTGCCGCGCGGCCCACGCACGCAGACGCGGTGTCACTTCCAAGATCACACGCTCACGCGGCGGCGCTTCGCTGGTGCGCGCTAACTCGATGTGCGTATCGCGTTGCGTGAACGAATAACAGTTAGCCGCTTCGGCGTTGGCCTCATAAACCGTAATCACGTAGCCCTCAATCACGGCGGCGCGCGTCTCCGCCCAACGCGCCTGTTCGTTGCCCGGCTGTAAGAGGGCGGCGAGCGTCACGCGCCCGTCGAAGTCTGCTGCACGCGGTAGGGCTGCGCGGTTCTTCAGACGATTGAAGGCCCACGCACCGGGCGCGAGCGTACAGCCCTGCGGCGGCCGATATGGTTGTGCGATGATGACGGCCGCGCCGAACAATAGTAACAGGCCGATGATCTGCCGGCGGCTCATCCCGTATCTCCCGCGCCCTATCAGTGCTGCCCCCATCATAGCGCATCGCTGCCGGTCTCGCCCCGGCGGCACAATGCTTGCTCTTCTGCTCTGCAACTGTAGACCAGACGTGCACGAGTCCCTGATTTTCCGAGAAAGAGTGTTTCCGATGTCTTTTTCAAGACGTTCATCCGCGCTCCTGCTTGTATTGATTGCGTGCAGCCTTAGTTACGCGCAACAAACTCAAGAGCCAACCGCGCCCGCCTTCGACCGCGCACGCTTCGACGCCCTCCACGCCAAAGGCGGCGAGGCGCTCTACAACCTCGACTACGAAGAGGCGCGCCGCGTTTTCAACGAGCTACAGCGCGCGTTTCCCGACCATCCGGCGGGGCCGCAATCGCTCGCGGCGAGTCTCTGGTTGCAGACGATGAACGAATCGCGCCGCTTGCAGTCGTCGCTCTACAACAACAAATCTTTCTACGCGAAGAAAGAGGACAAGGTCGATCCCAAGACCATCGCCGCGTTCAAGGAGTACGCGCGGCAAGCGAAGGCTCTGGCCGAAGCGCGTGTGCAGCGCGATCCCAACGACGTGGAGGCACTCTACTATCTCGGCTCGATCACGGGCTTGCAGGCCGCGTTCGCCGGGGCGGTCGAGCGTCGCTTCATGGCGGCGCTACGCAACGGCATGGACAGTGTGGACTATCACCGCAAAGTCTTGAAACTCGATCCTAATTACCACGATGCTGAGTTGACCTTGGGGCTATATGACTATGTGCTAGGCTCGGTCTCTTTTCCGGTCAGGCTGATGCTGAAGGTGGGCGGCATGAGCGGCTCGAAGAAGAAGGGACTGGCGACCCTTGAGCGCGTGGTGGCCGAGGGCACACACGCCAACGACGACGCGCGCGTCATGCTTATCACGCTCTACAAACGCGAGAAGCGTTATAACGATGCGCTTAAACTCACGCGCGAGTTGGCGCAGAAGTACCCGCGCAATTATCTCTTCAAGTTGGAAATTGCCGACGCGCTGGTGGCGCAGGCCGCGCTTGACCGCAAGGCCGGCAAGGACACCGCGAGCGTAGAGAGCGAGGCCTTCGGCATCTTCGCTGCGCTACTTCAGCGCGACACATCGGGCGGCCCGAACGCCATGCCCCGCGCACTCGATCTGATTCACTATCGCTACGGCGAAGCGTTGTTCGCGCTCGGTCGCTTCGACCGCGCCTCAGACCAATTCATGGCTGCGGCGAAAGCGCACGACGCCGCGCCCGCGCTCATCTCGATGGCTTATCTGCGCGCCGGTCAGACGCTGGACCTGTCGGGCAAGCGGCCCGAAGCGGTCAGCGCGTACCACGCCGTGCTTGGTCGCCCCGACGTGTACGATATGTATGACGAAGCGCAGCGCGGCTTGCACGCGCCGTTCACGATGAAGGTGGCGAACAACGAGCGTTGACGACTGAAAAAGATTTTACCGCAGAGGGCCGCAGAGAAAGATCAATTCTCCGCGGCCCTCAGCGCGATCTGCGCGCCTCTGCGGTGGACGGCTTTATATCGTCGGCGGCTTCGTGCGACTGGCATTGGTCGCCCCCGCGCTGGCCGCATTGCTTTTGGCCGATTCTGCGGTGGCCGGCAATACGTTCGTCCCGGTCGCCGTTGTTGTCGTGGCCGTGGTGTCTATTGCGCCGCGATTGACGCGCAGGCGATTCTCTACGTTCGTCACGCCGGAGACTGAATCCGCGATGTCTTCGGCGAGCCGCTTAGCCTGCCGGTTCTCGACCGCGCCCGTCAACGTCACCTCGCCGCTGTTGACGCCGACCTCTATGTCCGTCGCGTCTATGTATGGATGATCCGTCAGGCGGTCGTTGATGTCATCGCGTATGCGCTCGTCCGCACGCCGGTAGCCGCGCGGGCCGCGCCCCCTGTGGCTGCCGCCGCGTTGTCCCTCGTCGCGCAGACGCCGGCGCTCCGCATCTTCGTCGCCGAACCACGATGCCACCTCGTCCGAGACGCGATCCCACCAGCCGCGCTCGTTGCCGCGGCCGCGCGCTTCCGTATGATCGCGCGTGCGCAGACCACGCTCGTCGCGTTCATAATCGTGCTCACGCCGGCCGCGCTCGTAGTCGTAATCGCGTCCGCGTGCCGAGCGCGCGGCATAACCGCCGCCGTACGTGCTGCCCCGGTCGAAGTCGCGCTCGTAATCGCGGCCGCGTTCGTAAGCACGGCCGTAATCGCGCTCGGTGTCGCGGCCATAGTCGCGTTCGTGGCGGCCGGGCGTGTCCGCGCGGTTATAGGCAGAACTGCGCGGGCTTGCGCCGCGCCCGTAGTCGTAGCTTTCGTCGGCGCGCTCCGCCCCGTAGCGCTGGGCGCTGGCGCGCGGCGCAGGGCCGTTTGCGTTGCGCTCGTAGCGTTCGTAATCGTATTCGTCGCGCCGGCCCGTGCGGTTCTCGTCACGCTCGGCGTAACGGTCGTAGTCCTCATCATCGTAGCGTGTTGACATGCTGCCTTAGTCCTCCTTGTCTCCTGAATCCTTGACCTGTCCGTCGGCCATCAATCCGTGGGGGTCGAGCATGGCGAGATGCGCCGCTACGGCCGCAAGCGGACGCGGACGACGCGCAGGGGATTTTGTTGTCAGGGGAATGACAGAAAATATACTACGCACCGCAGACGCTGTACAGCACGTGCTGCGCCTGCGCCGACAGCGCGGCAGTAGGCTAAGGTCACTTAGGCGCGACCTCACGATGTTAAGCTGTGCGCTGAAGAGCGGCGGGATTTGGTCGGACATGCCCCGCCCCTTTTCTTTGGCTCCCAGCCCCGCTAATTCCCTACGCAGTTGTTACTTCATTCACATCAGCGTAGACATCAACATTAGACAGTCATAAACCACACGTAGCGCGTCGGCATCTTGTCCGGTGCGAATCTTTTATCCAGCACAGGGACAACATAAACCCGTGTTATCGCCATAATCTAGTGGCATGGGCGTTGCACTCAGACAATAACATAAGCGGCTGATAGCAGTGCCAGACGTTGGTGCAGATTGAAATGCCGCGCGAGACAACAGAGATCAAGGAGAATAACAATGAACCCCATCACAGTCATCATCGCTTCGCTCATCATGGCGTCAACGTTTACGTTTAGCTCGGGGCTAACCCGCCGCATGCCGCCGACTGAGCCACCCATACCTGCCCCAAAGAATATCAAAGAAATTCCGCCGCCCGCGCCGCCCACGGTCGGCACGATAGACGTTAGCGAGTAGTAATGCGCGAATCTCTAGCGCCGTAAGAGTTAAGCGCGCCTAACAAAGCTCACCACAAAAGACACACAGGGGATGGAGCAGCGGTAGTTCTTTGCCCGGCGTGTCTTTGTGGCTTTGTCGGCCCTGCTAAATGCGGGGCCCGCAAGCGCCTGTTTTGTTTAGCAATAATATGCAGTGCAGGGGGAACATTCTTCGCCGGCCGGGAGCAACTGAACGAGTTGCCCATACGTCTTAAGCAGGTTTCCTATTCGGTTCAATAGCCGATGGAAGGTGCATCCTTCCCCTAAGGTTTGAACGGTTGCCTGCCCGTGCGAGGCTCGCGGCGCGGCAACGTTAAAATTTGGTAGTGATGTGTGTCTGCCAAGCGTCAGTGTGTAGACGATGAACTAGTCTCAAGTATCAACACTCCGGGTTATCACTCGTCAACAGCTCGCGGCAAACTCGCGTGCGACCGTGCCCATCCTCTGGCGCGGCTGTCAGTGAATTTGTGTCTATGTTTACCATCAAACAACTTCGCACCCTCGCAGCCTTTGCTGCCTTGCTCATGTTTTCCATTGTCGGTGCGGCGCAGATCAACGCGCCCGCCGTTCTGCCCGGTGACGTAACCCCGGCCCCGGCCGCCGCCCGGCAAGAGAACCCGCAGATCGCGCGCGGCGCAAACAACTACTTGGCCGTCTGGTCAGACACGCGCACGGCCATACGCGGCGACGGTCTCAGCATCGGCTTCAACGGCCCTTACGACGGCACAGGCTTGGGGCTAATGACAGACATTTACGCCGCGCGGCTCGACGCTGACGGCAACGTCATTGATCAGACGCCCATCGTCGTCGCAGAAGCGCAATACAATCAGGGCTACCCGCGCGTCGCGTGGAACGGGCAGAACTGGCTCGTCGTCTGGCTCACGGAGCACGACGGCAACCGTTACGCTTACGACCTGCTCGGCGCACGCATTGCGCCCGACGGCACGCTGCTCGATCCGACGCCCCTCGTCATCAAGGCCAATGCTTCATCACAGGTCTTCGCGCAAAATTTGATTGTTGACGGCGCGGGCAACTGGATCACCCTCTGGGATACTTTCGCTCCCGGCACTAGCGTCCGTTCGGTCTATGTCGCGCGCATCGCGCCTACGGGCACGGTGCTAGACCCCGGCGGCAAGGTCGCCTACACACACACGAGCCAGAACCTCGGCAACACAGACCTCGCGTTCGCCGGTGACAGTTACCTGCTGACCTTCATAGACTATTCCGCCGGCCCGAACTTTGAGAATCTTGTGAAGGGCGTGCGGCTGACCGCGAATCTCACGCAAGCGAGCGCGCCGTTCCCGCTCAATAATAATCTCGACGTGACCGCGCCCCAGAAGCCGCGCGTCTCGTCAGATGGCACGAACTACTTTGTCGTCTGGGCGGACAACCCCGGCTCGATCTCGCGCGTGCTAGGTGTGCGCGTCGCGCATAACGGGACAGTGCTGGATCAGACGCCGCTCACCATCGCCGCCAACGCGGGCACGGGCGCGCCCTTCTTGAGCATCACGTGGGACGGCGCGAACTGGCACGTCGCTTACGACAGCGACTACAACCCGGCCACCGGCGTTTACGCCGATCCCGACATCTACGACACGCGCGTCTCAAGCGCAGGCACAGTGCTTGATCCGCAAGGCATCAGGGTGACGCCCTTGCCCGGCTATCAGAACGAGGCCGCCATCACGCCCGCCCTCGGCGGCGGCGGCGCGCAGCTTGTCTGGTTCGATCAACGGGTGGAGACAGACATTTATACGGCCGGTGTCACTGGCACGACGGCCGGCGCGAGCGCGCCCGTCGCGCTTGGTGCGCCGCGCCAGACACGGCCGCGCATGGCGGCCGGCGGCGCAGGCTTCCTCGCCGTCTATCGTAGCTCCAGCGCAGGCGTGGGCCGCGTGCTCGCGCAACGACTCGACGCGAACGGCAACGTTATTGATGACACGCCGCTCGTCGTCACGACGGGGCCGCGAAACGTCAACGCGCCGGCGGTCGCATGGAACGGCGCAGAGTTTCTCGTCGTCTGGCAGGTGGACAACGGCACAGGGTTTCAGACTTTCGGCCGCCGCATAACGGCGGCGGGCGCGTTCCTCGACGCCGCGCCGTTCTTCATTATGAATGGCGATACGCCCGACGTGGGCGCGCTCGGCGATACGTTTCTCGTTAGTAACATTCTGCAAGCAACTTCGCAGTTGCGCTACGTGCAAGCGGTGCGGGTCAGCAGCGCCGGTGCAGTGCTTGGCTCGCCCGTGACGCTGCAATTCAACTTTAACTTCGGGCCGCGCGTGGCGACCGTCGGCAATCGCTGGCTCGTCGTGTGGGAGTATCACGCGCGCCACGACGTAAGCGCGTCGTCGGTCAACGGCGCGTTCGTCAATGCGGACGGCACAACACCGGGCTACTTCATTGTGTCGAGCGGCAGTTCCGGCACCGTGCCGCATCTGGCCTCGGCGGGCGATACCGCGCTCGTTGCGTGGTCAGCCAGCAACAACATCCTCGCGCGCCGCATCGCAGCCGATGGCACGCTCTTCGACGGCACGACGGGCATCACCGTCACGAGCGCGCTCAATTTGCAAACCGCGCCGGCCGTCGCGTGGGACGGCGCGCAGTTCATCCTCGACTGGCTCGATCAACGCAACGAGACTTATCCGATCCAGCCGCGCGGCGACATCTACGGCGCGCGTGTGACGGCGACCGGCTTCGTGCTGGAAGAGTTTGCGCTCGCCAATTCGCAACTGCCGGAGGAGACGCCGTTCGTCGTCGCCGCCAACGGGCAGACCGTCTTCGCCTACGCGAAGTTCTACGACAACGCGCCCTACACGGCGCATCGCATCACCTTGCGCACGGCCCGTTTCGCCGCGCCGGGCGGCGGCACTGTGCCGCTTGCGCCGTCGAA
>JANMAD010000054.1:0-1741 GCA_031359515.1 Acidobacteriota bacterium
CAGACCGGCGTCTTCCTCTCCGTGCTCGGTTTTGGCACGGGCAACACGAAGGACACGACGATGGAGCAACTCGCCGACAAAGGCAACGGCAACTATGCCTACATAGACACCGCCGCCGAAGCGCGCAAAGTTTTCGGCCAACAACTCGGCGGCACGCTCGCCACGATTGCGAAGGACGTGAAGTTGCAACTTGAGTTCAATCCGACGCACGCCGCCGCTTATCGTCTGATCGGTTACGAGAACCGGCTGCTGCGCGACGAAGATTTCAACGACGACACGAAGGACGCGGGCGAGATGGGCGCGGGCCACACCGTCACTGCGCTGTATGAAGTCGTGCCTTTCGGCCAACAATGGTCGAACCCCGGCGTCGATCCGTTGAAGTATCAACACCCGGCGCAACAGTCCGCGCACGCGCAGAGCGATGAACTGCTGACGATCAAGTTGCGCTACAAAGACCCCGACGCGGACGAGAGCAAACTGTTGAGCGTCGGCGTCGCGGACGCGAGCGGCGCGTGGCAACAGGCGTCGAATAATTTTCGCTTCGCTTCGTCGGTCGCCGCGTTCGGCTTGCTCTTGCGCGACTCGAAGTATAAGGGCGCGGCCAACTTCGGCGGCGTGGCCGCGCTCGCACGCGCCGCCACCGGCCAAGACCCGCACGGCTATCGCACAGAATTCGTCAAACTCGTCGAGACCGCACAACTGCTCGCGAGCAAGAGCGCACGCAACTGAGCCGGCCGCCGCGCTACGTCCTTCGCGTCTTTGCGCCTTTGCGTGAGGTTATTCTTGCTGAATATTCATCTCATGCAAAGGCGCAAAGACGCGAAGCTATTTTTATCTCGCCCCTGTTTCATGCTATAGCTTCGCCTCGCAATCTGATCCCACACGCCGAAGTTAAGCGCACATGAAAACGAAGTCTCGTCTTGACGCGCCGGCCAGTCCCGCGCGTCGTCGGTTCACTAAAGCGATGACGGCCGCGCTTGTCGCCGCGCCGCTCGCCGTCTCAATGACAAACGCGCAGACGCCACCCGCGACGAAAGAGCCGGCCGCGCCGCCGAACCCGCAGCCCACGCCGCAGCCGCCGACGCCTCTGGCCGTCGCGTATGGCGAGGTGGCGCGCGTGCGCTTCGGCGACAAGTTGACGGATGACGAACTGACGCGCGTCAAGCGCAGCATCGCCGGCAAGGTGAACAGAGGCGATGCACTGCGCGCTGCCAAGTTGCAGAACAGCGACGAGCCGGATTTCATTTTCAATGCCTGACGAGCAGCACGCAGACAACTCAAACTTATGCTGACCGACGACATCTTCTTTGCTTCGATCACGGAATTGGGCGCGCGGTTGCGTGCGCGCAAACTCTCGCCCGTCGAGTTGACGGAAGGTTATCTGGCGCGACTGGAAAAGCATGGGCCACGGCTCGGCGCGGTCGTCACCGTCATGCGCGCGAGCGCGTTAGCCGCAGCCCGCACGGCCGAGCAAGAGATCAAACAGGGGCACTATCGCGGGCCGCTGCACGGCATCCCCTGCGGCGTGAAAGACCTGCTCGCCACCCACGACGCGCCGACCACTTGGGGCGCGACGCCATACAAGGATCAGCACTTCGATTACGACGCGACGGTCGTCAAACGACTGCGCGACGCGGGCGCGATCCTCTGCGCTAAATTGGCGATGGTCGAACTCGCGGGCGGCATGGGCTACAACCACGCGGAGGCAAGTCTGACGGGCGCGGGGCGCACGCCGTGGAAC
>JANMAD010000078.1:0-11372 GCA_031359515.1 Acidobacteriota bacterium
ATCGGGCGAGTCCGCCACCTGTTGCAGTTCGCGCAGAATGAACTGCGGGACGATGATCGTGCCGCTCAAGAAGCCCGCTTCGGACACATCCGAGATGCGCCCGTCAATGATGACCGACGTATCCAGAATCTTCATGTCGCGATGCGCCCCCTTATCGCTGAAGATGCCGCCGAGCGCGGAGAGTTCGAGATACTCGCCCTTCGCCGCGCCCACGATCAGACCGATGTAGGCCATCGTAAAGATCAATATGAGCATCAGGAACGACTTGGCGTGCGGCGTCACGGCCGGCGACTCCATCGTGCTGATGAGTGAGCCGATCAAGTACGCGCTGATGATCCCTAATAGCGAACCTACCGCCGCGCCGATCAGCGTCTTCAAAGACGCGCGTTGAATACGCATCTCGAACATGATGATCGCACCGGCAATGACGACGCCGGCCAACGCCGACAGCCCACGACTGCCCGGCACGGGATGCAGCAAGAAGCCCGCGCCCCCTAGGATTGCGACGAAGATGAAACGAATAATGAGGAGGTCTGTCTGCATAACGCCGGAGATAGTAACACGCCCGTCATGCGCCGTCACGAAAAGCTTGCGGGTGTGTTGAGCCAACTATCTCGGCGTCGAGCATACGGGAGTGGCGCGGGCTACGCTTGCCGAATTGCTGAAACTGTCAAAAGAGCGTTTTGCTCCGCCCTACCACATGGCGCTGATTATAACGGACTGGGCGAACGGGACCAAACACTTGCCTGGTTGGAAAAAGGCTATAAACCGCGCGCTCCGAAAATGACTTTTCTGCAAGTCGAACCGAACGGCGTTGTTGCATAAATTGTATATGAGTCGCACTGATGACAAGTTTCGTCGTTTAGTCAACAACTGGGAAAAGAAGTTAGCCCGGCACTATGCTTTTATCTGTCTGGCAAACGCGCTGATTGCTTATCGCATTTAGTTTGCAGATACGCACTAAACATCCATGTCCTCTGAGTCTGGCCCATGCTGCCCCGGTCATCGCACGCTGCCAGTTTCCCTGTCACGTAAAGCCGGATACTTGGCTCAAGCTCTTCGCTACGAGCGATAAATTGCTGGCCCACCCGGTCCGAGGGGAAGCCACCCTGCTTGGTCAGTACGGGTGAACGCATGTCGTAGACCGAATCTTCACCCGAATCGACACGGGCGTGGGAATAGCCCTTATCCTCTAAATAAGTGAGGGCACATTCTCTTTGCTGTTTATCGTAGCAGAGCTGGAACCCGATAATCTGACCGGCGTCGTACCAGACAAATAGGTCGAAAAACTCATCACTGAACAACCGGCGGAAATACTCTCCAGCATTTTGTTTGAGTGAGGTAATCTCTCTTAGCATTGTCTTCCCTCCATGAGGTTTATAACACCTGTGTAGGTGCCAAAGAACGTGTTGCCGCTGCCGAAATCGAACGTGAACAGACCATTGAAGAGCGCCCCGGTGGCTCTGTTGCCGCAGTGACTCTCATTAGTGGTGAGCGACCCAAGATTCGACGTACCCGTGCCGGGCGGGAGGCTCACCATTAGAATAGGTGGCGCGGTACTACCGCAGCGACTGAGGTTAGGCGCAGGTGGCGGTGAGTTGATTGTCACCCGCTCGCCCGTGAAAGTGATGGTATCGGCCTGTGCTGCCGTGGCTGAACTGATGCACAACAGGGCAATTGATCACGATGCGAAGATAGTTTTAGGCATGTGCATGATCTGTTTTCTCCTTTTCGTGAGATTCCTGTTTCTCGCTTGTGAGAACCGACGGAGCAAGATTAGTGTTGACAAAAACTTGCCAAAGGCTGCCGCTCCAGTGAACATGTTTGCTTCAGGCTGCTGTCCGGGAATAGAATGCGCCTTGCAAGGAACTCATCTATTCCAGACGGCAACCGCAGCTTTTCTGTCTGCGGTACGGAACATAGACTGAAACTTCGCATCTGGTCTTTGGAAATTTCTCCAAAATTTCTCCAAAATTTCTTCATCTCCGCGATGGGCCGTGAAACCAAGCATTTCTATGAATTCGACGCTTTCCGTTTAGACCCGGCGGAGCGGCAACTGCTACGTGATGGCACGCCCGTCGCGCTCACGCCGAAAGTCTTTGAGACACTCGTCGTACTGGTTGAGCGTAGCGGGCATCTGGTGGAGAAGGAAGAGTTGATGAAGTTGGTCTGGGCGGATGCTTTTGTCGAACAGGCGAATCTGGCGCGCTCTATCCACACTCTGCGGAAAGCTCTGGGCGAGGAACACAACGGACACCAGTACATCGAGACCGTGCCGAAGCGCGGCTATCGCTTTGTGGCCGAAGTGCGCGAGGTAGCAAACGGCGGCGCTGTGGCGACGCCCGATCAAACTGGGGCGCGGACGCAGCGCGGCAGCGCGGCAACGACGGAAAACTTAAACGGCGCGGAAACGGAAACTCTAAAGCTCGGAAGTCAGCAAGGTAACGAAGTCGCCGCCAATGATTTCGCCCCGTCTCCCCGTCTCCCCATCTCCCCGTCTCCCCTTCTCGCCGCATCGCGTCGTCGTGTCGCCGTGCCTGTCTTCATAATTCCGCTCGCACTCATCATGGCTGTGGCGGTCGGGGCCTACTTTTATTTCAACCGCAGCCGCCAAGAGGCAACTGACAATGCCCCGATCAACTCGATTGCTGTCCTGCCCTTCGTCAACGTCGGCGCTGACCCGGAGGTGGAGTATCTCTCGGACGGCATCGGCGAGAGCCTCATCAACAGCCTGTCGCAACTGCCCCATTTGTCGGTCAAAGCGCGCAGTTCCGTCTTCCGCTACAAAGGCAAAGAGGTAGAACCGCAGCAAGTCGGCTCGGAATTGAGCGTGCAGGCAATCTTGAACGGGCGGATGGTGCAACGCGGCGATGACTTGGCATTGTCCTTATCGCTCGTTGATGCGAGCAATGGTAATCAACTGTGGGGCGAGCAGTACAATCGGAAACTGACCGATCTCGTTTCATTACAAAGCGAGATTGCGCGCGATGTCTCCTCCAAGTTGCGGCAAAAATTAACGGGCGCGGATGATGAGAAATTAGCGAAGAATTACACGCGGAACACAGAAGCCTATCAGCTTTACCTGAAAGGGCGTTTCCACTGGAACAAGCGCACGCCACACGATTTGCGGAGAGCAATCGAATACTTTCAGCAGGCCATCGCGCTCGACCCGAACTACGCGCTCGCCTTCGCCGGACTCGCCGATGCCTATGCGTTGCTGGCGAATGCCGGAACGCCGCCGCATGAAATGAGGTTGAGAGCGCGTGAAGCTGCGCTGAAAGCCTTGTCGCTCGATGACAACTTGGCGGAAGCACATTCCGCGCTCGGTCAGATTGTCGTCTATTACGATTATGATTTCGCCGGAGCCGAACGCGAACACAAACGTGCCATCGAATTGAACCCGAACTATGCAACGGCGCATCAGTGGTACGGCGAACTGCTTACGGGTTGCGGCAGACACGAAGAAGCGTTAGCCGAAATGCGGCGGGCGTTGGAAATTGAGCCGCTCTCGCTCATTACCAACCGTCAGTACGGCATCAGCCTGCTCTTCGCCCGCCAATACGACGCCGGTCTCACGCAACTGCAAAAGACTCTCGAACTCGATGCTAATTTTGCGCTGGCGCATAGCAGCATCAGTCTGGCTTACCGGCTGAAAGGCAACTATGCCGCGAGCGCCGAAGAACTCGCCAAATATGAAGAACTAATTGACGAACCGCAAAACGCGGCACTAATCCGAGCGAGTTTTGCTCGCCATGGTTGGCAAGGATTCTTGCGCGCGATGGTCGGCGAGCATCGATCAGCTAAATTAACACCGTACATCGTCGCCACCTTTCACGCGGCGCTCGGTGAGAAAGATCAGGCGTTTGCCGAACTGAACAAGTCTTACCAAGACCGCGAAGCTACTCTGGCCCTGCTTAAAGTTGACCCGCGCTTCGATTCTTTGCGCGACGATGCGCGCTTTCAGGAGTTGCTGCGCCGCGTCGGATTGCCGCAGTGAAGAGCGTGAATTGGCAATGTTATAGCTGTAACGAGAAAGGTTCGATTATGTGGAACGAAACAAAACAGCATCAACTGGATGATCTGCGCGCGCGCGAATCGGCGTTGACCGATGACGAAAGGCGCGCACTTGAACGCCTGCTTTACGAGTTGGAACAAGAAGAATGGCGGATGCTTAATCCTTCGTTGGGGCGTTTGCGCGGCGAGCAAGCCGAATTGCAGCACAATGTCGGCGAGACAGAAATGCAAACTGCGGCTTTAGCGGTCATCGCTTTGCGCCAAGATGATTTGCTCAAACGAGCCGAAGCGCAGTTGACGGCGCTGCGAAGCGAACACGAAGCGTTGAGAATGGAACGTAAGCGCGTGCTCAACAAATCGGTCGCGTGAGGAGTGAACCGTGACCGCAGCCGAACTCCGCGAAGCCGTGCGCCGCGCTTACGATTTTGCCTGCGGCTATTGCGGTGTGCGCGAGGGCGAAGCAGGGAGCCAACTTGAGTTAGACCATTTCAAACCGCGGCGGTCAGGCGGCGGTGATGAGCTTGAAAATTTGGTTTATTGCTGTCCGACTTGCAACCGCTTGAAGGGCGATTTTTGGGCGACTGCCGCCACCGGAAAAAGATTGCTGCATCCGCAGCGCGAACGCTTGACCGAACATTTACGCCAAGAGCCGGACGGACTTTTGACAGCTTTGACAGAAACCGGAGAGTTTCATCTGGCGCGTTTGCGCCTGAATCGTCCGCCGCTCGTAGCTTTACGCCGGGCGCGAGCGGAAAACGCGCAGCGTCGTGACGAATTAGAGCAAGCCCAAGCCTCGAAAAAGCTGCTGCTTGAACGCCTTGTTGCTTTAGACACGGAAATCAAACGAATGCTAAACGAAATCGCTCGCTTTTTCGGCGAATAAACTATGAGCGATTCGGCGGGAATTTCTAATTTAACAGTCGGCCACTACCATCTCGTCTCCAAACTTGGAGCGTGCGGGATGCGCGAGTTTTATCTTGCTCAAGACAAGCGGTTGGCCCGTCAGAATGGCATTGAAGTGTTGCCGTAAAGTCTCAACGCGGACGAGCGCGCGGCACGATCAGCAACGAGATGGTCTTGAGCCGCGACATGAGATAAGCGGCGGCTATAACATTGTTCCACGAGCAGTACATCTACAGCCAACGATGAGCAACGGAGTTCCCCTCGTTTACGAATTCGACGCTTTCCGTTTAGACCCGGCGGAGCGGCAACTGCTGTGCGACGGACAGCCTGTGCCGCTCACGCCGAAAGTCTTTGAGACGCTGGTCGTGCTGGTCGAACGCGGCGGGCATCTGGTCGAGAAAGAAGAATTGATGAAGTTGGTCTGGGCGGATGCTTTTGTCGAAGAGGCGAATCTGGCCCGTTGCGTCCACACCTTGCGAAAGGCGTTGGGCGAGAAACACAACGGACACCAGTACATCGAGACCGTGCCGAAGCGTGGCTATCGCTTTAACGGCGGAGTCAGAGTCCACGAACAAGCAATCGCGGACGCGCCGATCAAAACTCTTGCCGTGCTGCCGTTCAAGTCTTTAGTAGCGGAAAACCGGGAAGAAGCGTTGGAAATGGGCATGGCAAACACTTTGATTTCACGGCTGGGCAATAATCAGGAAATCGTCGTGCGCCCGCTCAGTGTGGCGAGGAAATACAGTGGTGTAGAACAAGACGCGGTGCAGGCGGGACGCGCACTGGCGGTTGATTCAGTGCTTGACGGCAGTATTCAACGCTGGGGCGAAAACATTCGCGTCAACATCCGGCTGGTCAGGACGGCGGACGGCGCGTCGCTCTGGACAGGAACTTTTGACGAAAAATTCAGCGATATTTTTGTTGTTCAGGACGCGATTGCAAACAAGGTGATGGCGGCATTAGCGTTGCAATTGGGCGGTGATGAACGAAAACATCTGACCAAACGCGACACGGAAAACGTCGAAGCCTATCAGTTTTACCTCAAAGGGCGTTTCCACTGGAACAAGCGTGCGCCGCAGGCTTTGCGGAAAGCAATCGAACACTTTCAGCAAGCTATCGCGCTCGACCCGAACTACGCGCTCGCCTTTGCCGGGCTGGCCGATGCCTACACGCTGCTGGCGAATGCTGGAAGTCCGGCGCATGAAATAATGCCGAAAGCGCGTGAAGCCGCGCTAAAGGCCGTGGCGCTTGATGACAACTTGGCTGAAGCACATGCCGCGCTCGGTAACACTATCACTTACTACGACTATGATTTTGCCGGAGCGGAACGCGAGCACAAACGCGCCATCGAATTGAATCCGAACTATGCGACCGCGCGCCATTGGTACAGCGAACTGCTCATGGGTCTTGGCAGACATGAAGAAGCGTTAGCCGAAATCCGGCGGGCATTGGAGATTGACCCGCTCTCGCTCATCCTCAATCGTCAGTACGGAGCCAGTCTGCTCTTCGCCCGGCAATATGACGCCGCCATCGCGCAAATGAAAAAGACGGTTGAACTGGATGCTAATTTCGCGGTGGGACATAGCACGCTCAGCGTGTCTTACCGGATGAAAGGCAACTACGCTGAGAGCGTCGAAGAGCTTGCCAAATTTCAGGAGCTAACCGGCGGAGCAGAAACTGCGGCGTTGATGCGTGCGAGTTTTGCGCGTGGCGGATGGCAAGAATTCTTGCGAGCGATGAGCAGCGAACCCCGACCGGCCAATTTAACGCCCTACAATGTCGCCACATTTCACGTGGCGCTCGGTGAGAAAGACAAGGCGTTTGTCGAACTGAATAAGGCTTACCAAAACCGCGAAGGCATTCTTGGTTTGCTCAAGGTTGATCCGCGCTTCGAGCCTTTGCACAACGACCCGCGCTTTCAGGATTTGCTGCGGCGCGTGGGGTTTACGCCATGATCAGGGCGCATGGCCCTCAGTCCTAAAACAACTCGGCCAGCGCCTCATCCACCGAGCGCACGCCGACGATGCGCAAGCCCAACAGACGCTGCAAGCCTTCGGTGTTCGACGACGGCATAATCAGTTTCTTGAAGCCGAGCGCCTGCACTTCGCGCGCACGCACCTGCGCTTGCATTGCGCCGCGCACTTCGCCCGTCAAGCCTACTTCGCCGAACACGGCCGTCTCCGCGTCGAACGGTTGATTCTTAAAACTCGACACGATGGCGGCGACGACGCCGAGGTCGGCCGCCGGCTCGTCTATCTCCAACCCGCCCGCGATGTTCAAAAACACGTCCGAGCTTAACAGACGAAGCCCAACGCGCTTCTCCAACACCGCGATCAAAAGCGAGATACGATTCGTGTTGAACCCCTGTGCCGTGCGCAACGGATAGTTGAACTTCGACTCGGAGACGAGCGCCTGCACTTCAACCAACAGGGGCCGCGTCCCTTCCATACAAGCGGTGACGACCGAACCGGCCGCGTGCAACGGTCGCTCCTGCAAAAACATCTCCGACGGATTGGCCACCGGCTTCAGTCCCGCGCCCGTCATTTCGAAGACGCCAAGCTCGTTCGCCGCGCCGAAGCGATTCTTGGTGGCGCGGATGATGCGATGATTGTGATGTCGTTCGCCCTCGAAATAAAGCACCGTGTCCACGATATGCTCCAACGCTTTTGGGCCGGCAATCGCGCCTTCTTTCGTCACGTGCCCGATGAGGAAAACCGGAATGCCGCGCTGCTTCGCCAGCATGAGAAACTGCCCGGCGACCTCGCGCACCTGCGAGACCGAACCGGGCGCGGATTCGAGCTTCGCGGAGAAGACCGTCTGAATAGAATCCACGATGATGACAGCCGGTTCGGCGCGCTCAATCTCGTCGAAGATGGCTTCGAGATTTGTCTCCGGCAACAGATACAAATTCGCGGCCGTGATGCCGAGCCGCTCGCCGCGCATCTTGATCTGCCGCTCCGACTCCTCGCCCGACACGTACAGCACACGCGCCCCGCCCGCGCTCAACTTGTCCGCGACTTCAAGCAGCAACGTTGATTTACCGATGCCCGGATCGCCACCGATCAGCACGAGGCTGCCGGGCACGATGCCGCCGCCCAACACGCGGTCGAACTCCGTGATGCCGGACGACACGCGCACATCGTCTTGCGATTCAATGTCGCCGTAAGCGACCGGCTGTACGTGTCGCAAACGCAAACCGCCGCCCATACGGCCATGCCCCGCGTCACCCTTCGGCGCAACGCGCTCGCGCTCCTCGACGAACGAACTCCACTCGCCGCAGTCCGGGCACTTGCCCGCCCACTTGCGCTCCTGATGCCCGCACTTCTGGCAGACATAGACCTTCCCTGTGCCCTTAGCCACTTGCGTTTTTCCTCGTAAAAATGTAGTCGCCGGTTTAATTAACCGGCGATAGTTCAACATGCGTGGGAGCGTTGCTAGTGTGCGTCGTATTTTACCAGCTTCAAAAGCAAACCTCACGCTGGAGACGCAAAGGCGCAAAGCAAAGCGCAAAGAGGTGATCCATGTCTCTTCGCGTCTTATCTTTGCGCCTTTGCGTCTTTGCGTGAGACTCCTTTTAGGCTCTTACGTGACGTGCCACTTCAAAGTAACGCGCGTATGTTCTCGACAGGTCGCCCCAGCACGGCGCGCGCGCCGCGCTCGACAATCGGGCGTTGCAGCAGTTCGGGATGCGCCACCAACGCCGCGATGATCTCGTCGTCCGACAACTCGCGCTCGCCCAAGTTCAACTCGCAATAAGCCGCCTCCTTCGTGCGGAGCAACATGCGCGGCTCGATCTTCATCTTCTTGATCAACTCGCGCAGTTTCGCTTCACCCACCGGCTCAAGCATGTAGTTGATCTTCTCATAGTCAACGCCGCTCTCACGGAGCAGCCTGTCCGCCTCGCGGCAGGTCGTTCAAGTAGGCTTTTGGTAAACGGTGATCTTGTCTGTCATAACTTCGTCCAGTTCTCACGGGAAGATGCCGCGCACGCTGGTCGCTTCCGCGACGCGCCCGACGGCGAGAATGTACGCGCCCGTGCGCATGTCCGTGTCGTACTGCTGCGCGGTCGCATGCACATCGTCGAAGGCCGTCTTCATCGTCTTTTCGAGCGCGTTATTGACCTGACTCTCCGACCAGAAGTAAGAGTACAAGTCCTGCACCCATTCGTAATAACTGACCGTCACGCCGCCCGCATTCGCCAAAATATCGGGCACGAGCAGGACGCCGCGCTCGGCCAGCACGCGATCTGCGCCGGGTGTGGTCGGCCCGTTCGCTAACTCCGCGATGATCTTTGTGCTCACGCGCTCGACGTTCGCGAGCGTGATGCTGTTCTCCAACGCAGATGGCAACAGTATGTCGCACTCCAACTCAAGCACTTCGTCGCGCGCCATCTCGGACGTGTGCGGCGCGCCTTGCACCGCGCCCGTCTCCGCCTTGTGGCGCAACGCTGCCTGTATATCGATCCCCGTCTCGGCATGAATCGCGCCGCGCGAGTCGGCGATGGCGATGACCAGCGCGCCGGCTTCCGCGACCATGCGCGCGATGTTCGCGCCCGCGTTGCCAAAGCCATGCACGGCTACGCGCGCCCCTTGCAAGCTCACGCCCTTGACGCGACACGCTTCCAGCAACGTGTAATAGCAGCCGCGCGCTGTCGCTTCGCTACGCCCTTGCGACCCGCCGAGCGCGACGGGTTTGCCCGTGACGACGCCCAACTCCGTGTGCCCGCGGATCATCGAGATCGTGTCCATGATCCACGCCATCGTCTGATCGTCGGTGTACACGTCGGGCGCGGGGATGTCGCGGTCAGGGCCGATGATCGGCGCGATCTCGAAAGCGTAGCGGCGGGTCAAGCGCTCAAGCTCGCCCCGCGACATAGACTTCGGATCGCAGATGACGCCGCCCTTGCCGCCGCCGTAAGGGATGCCGACCGTCGCGCACTTCCACGTCATCCACGACGCGAGCGCCTTCACTTCGTCGAGCGAGACATTGGGGTGAAAGCGTATGCCGCCCTTGGCGGGCCCGCGCGCGATGTTGTGCTGCACGCGATACCCCTCGAAGACCTGCGTGTTGCCGCCGTCCATCTTGACCGGGATAGAGACGATCAACTGCCGCTTCGCGTGCTTCAAGACTTGGCGCATGGACTCGTCGAGTTTGAGCAAGTCGGCGGCGCGGTCGAACTGTTGTTTCGCGATCTCGAACGGGTTTAGTTCTTCCTGCGTTTGCACAGCAACCATCGGTATCGTCCTCTCGTTGTGGGCTGAAAGAATAGTCGGACAGCGTTGCGCCGCTCAGACGGATCAGTTTTGCCGGTCAGCGCGCGAGCATCCTAACTCAGACCCATTCGCGCTGTCTAAAATTTTCCCGCGGCCTGCTATGACGGTCGTGCGCTGAAAGCTTGCGCACACCTTCGGGAACAAGCGTGCGGGCATTGGAGTCTAAACAAATGCGTCCGCTCCCGCGAAGACCCGCGTGGCACCGGCAGGAGAGAGAGGACGAAAAGTTATGTTCAAACAGTTAGTCGAATCCGGCTCGCATCGCGCAGACTTCGCGCGGCGCGGCACGTTCTTCATCGGCACGCTGGCGCTCTACGCCGTGCTGCTCGTCGTCGCAGGCGTCGCCAGTGTTTTCGCCTACGATGCGAAACTCGATAATCAGAATCTGGAACTCTATGCGCTGATCAGCCCTGCGCCGCTGCCCGCAGAGATCGCGCCGCACACAGACGCGCCCCGCCCGGCCGGCGCGGCTAAACACAACGATGTTATTGAGCGCACCGAACTGATCGCGCGGCTCGACAGCAACACTAAGCCACCCGACAGCATCTCGACCAAACCCAACCCCGTGCCGGAGATGCCGAGGTATGGCCGCATATTGCTCAGCAACAGAAATACCGGCGACGAACCCGGTGGTCCGGTCGGCCCGTCCACGCCCGGCATTGTCGACCCGACCACACAACCTCGTGTCGTCGTGGAGGAAGGCGTTGACGTAGTGCCGCCCGCACCTACGCCTGCGCCGACCCCGAAGCCCGTGCCGACGCAGGTGCGGTTGACGAGCTATGTCATCAGCAGCAAAGTGATCAGCAAGCCCGTGCCCGCCTATCCCGTACTCGCCAAGCAAGTGCATGCCTCCGGCATCGTGACCATCGAGATACTGGTGGACGAGCAGGGGCGCGTCATCTCCGCGCAAGCGACGAGCGGGCATCCGTTGCTGCGCGAGGCCGCGCGCCAGGCCGCCTTGCAAGCGCGCTTCTCGCCCACGCTGCTCTCCAATCAACCGGTCAAAGTCTCCGGCATGATCACTTACAATTTCGTGCTGCAATGAGCAGAGAGGTCAGAGGTTAGAGGTCGGTCTGGTTCAAGGTTCAAGGTTCAAGGTCTATAGCGAGTTGCAATTGGGTGCGACTACGGACAGGTCAGTACCGCCTGCGGTAGCGGGCGGGTCACACTCTCGCTACACAC
>JANMAD010000101.1:0-7766 GCA_031359515.1 Acidobacteriota bacterium
GTTGGACAAGAGCGTGCCGCAGTTGCCGGGGTATGTGTTGGCGCGGGCGGGAGTGGCGGCGCAGATCGCGGTTTATGTCGCGCCGCAGGAGATCAACGCGCCTGCGAGCGATGTGCCCACGCTGCTGGATGCGGCGCGCACCAGTCTTGTGCTGCCGCTCATCGAACAGTTGATTAAACCGGCGGAGACGGCCGGCGCGCAGGTGCAGCGCACGCGGACGAGCGCGCAGATCGGCGCGGCGGCCGTCAATGGCGACCGTTGGCTCGTGTCTGCGGCGGGCGAGTCCGTCGTCATCGAGGCTTACACTTTGGCGCTACGCAATCATCTGGTCATCGTCTCGCTCTATCAGCCGACGAACATCGCCGCAGAGATCGCGCCCGTGTGGGATTTGTTCCGCCGCACGTTGAACATCGGCGCACCCGTGAGCGTCGCCGCGCCCAACGCTGCACCGCGCACGAGCATGACTGATCCGCTCGCGCTCATGGACGAGATGCTGAAGCTGACGGCGCAGGCCAAGGCGTTGTACGAGCAGGGTAAGTTCAAAGAGGCGATCCCGCCGGCAGAGCGTGCGCTCGCGCTGGCCGAAGAGACGGAGAAACTCGATCTGCCGCCCGAGTTCAAAGGCGCGACCATCCCCGGCGCGTTGAACCTGCTCGCCACGTTGTACCGCGAGTTGGGTGATTATCAGCGCGCCGCGCCCATGTTCCTGCGCTCCCTCGCCTTGACGGAAAAGCGCAACGGGCCGGACGACGCCGCGCTCGCCGCGCCGCTCAATAATCTGGCCGCGCTCTATTACGAAACGGGCGATTACGACAAAGCCGAGCCGCTCTTTCTGCGCGCCATCGCCATCAGCGAAAAGGTCAAAGGGCCTGATCATCCGGACACGGCCAACGCCATCAACAACCTTGCGCTCGTTTATGACGCGAAGAACGATTACGCGCAGGAAGAGAAACTGTTACAACGCGCCCTCGCCATACGCGAACGCGCGCTCGGCCCTGAGCATGGCGATACGGCCGTCACCCTCGCTAACCTCGGCACGCTCTACGACACGATGAGCGACCCTGTGCGCGCCGAGCCGTTCATGCGCCGCGCGCTCGCCGCGTTTGAAAAGGCCAAGGGGCCGGATCATCCCGATACGGCCACTGCGCTCAACAATCTCGCCACGCTCTTTCGTCATCGCGGCGACTTCCTACAGGCAGAACAACTCTACCGGCGTGCGCTCGCGATCAACGAGCGGGCGCTGGGGCCGAACCATCCGACGCTCGCTTCCGCGCTCGACAACTTCGCGCAACTCTATTACGCGAAGGGCGACTACACGCGCGCTGAAGAGTTCTACCGCCGCGCCCTCGACATACGCGAGCGCGCGTTCGGCGCGGAGAATCCGGACGTAGCCCAATCGCTCAGCAACCTCGCCTTCATCTATCAACAGCGCGGCGACTATACGCAAGCCATCCAACTCAACGACCGCGCCCGCACGATCTTTGAAAAGAAGTTCGGCCCCGATCACCTCTCGGTCGCCACCGCGCTCAACAACCTCGCCTCCATCTACCGCTCCGCCGGACAGCCCGAACGCGGCATCCCCTACGCACAGAGGGCGCAGGCGATCTACGAAAAACTGTCCGGCCCCGAAAGTCCCGACGTGGCGCTCGCGTTGAATAATATCGGCAGCCTGTTGCTTGCGCATGCAGACGCGGCGCAAGCGCTGGCGCTGCATCAACGTGCGCTGCGGCTCTACGAGAAGGCTTACGGGCCCGATAATCCGAACGTCGGCGTCATCCTGAGCAATCTCTCGACCGACTATTATGCGCTCGGCGATATGGCGCACGCGGTCGAGACCACAGCCCGCGCCAACGACATCAGCGAACGCCAACTCGCGCTTGCGCTCGCGACCGGCTCGGAGGAACAGAAGCGTCTCTTTATGGCCACGCTCGCCGAAGAGAACGACTACACGCTCGCCCTGCATGCCATGGCCGCACCGGCAAACCCGGCGGCGCTCCGGCTCGCGTTGACCACGATCCTGCGGCGCAAAGGGCGCGTGCTGGATGCGATGAGCGATCAGATCGCCGTGCTGCGGCGGCGGCTCAAGCCCGAAGATCGCGCGCTGCTCACGCAACTCTCAACCGCGAACGCAGAGTTAGCCGCGCTCGTGCTCAAAGGCGCAGGCAAGCAAACGCCCGCCGAGTATCAGGCGCGGCTCGCCAAACTCAACGGCGAGGTGGGCGATCTGCAAGCGCAGATCAGCGCCCGCAGCGCAGAGTTCCGCGCGCAGTCGCAGCCCGTCACGCTCGCCGCCGTACAACAGGCATTGCCCGCCGGCGCGGCGCTCGTCGAGTTCGCGCTCTATCATCCGTACAACGACAAGGCTAAGACGCATGCCGACCGCTTCGGCGCGGCGCGCTACGTCGCATACGTCCTGCGCGCGGACAAGCCGCCCGCGTGGATCGAGTTGGGCACGGCCGCGCCTGTCGATCAGGCGCTCGCCGCGTGGCGCACGGCGCTGGCCAATCCGCAACGCGCGGATGCGCGCCAACTCGCACGCGCGCTCGATGACAAGATCATGCGGCCTGTGCGCGCTCTGCTCGGCGACACGCGGCAGCTTTTTCTCTCGCCCGACGGTGCATTGAACTTGATCCCGTTCGGCGCGCTCGTGGACGAGCAACAGCATTATCTCGTCGAGACCTACTCGATCACATATCTGACGAGCGGGCGCGACCTGCTACGGCTCACAGTGAAGACAGAGAATAAACAGGGCGCGGTCGTCGTCGCCGATCCATCGTTCGACGCGGGCGGGGCAGTAGCAACCGATACGCCGAACGCGCGTATGCCGGCGGGCGCTAAACAAACAACGGCGGCGCAACAGTCATCTGACGCAAACGCACAACGCGGCGCGGACACGGGCCGGCGGTCGTTTGATTTTGCCAGCGCACATTTTGGTCGGTTGCCCGGCACGGCCGAAGAGGGGCGCGCGATCAGCACGATCATGCCGGGCCTTCGTCTGCTCACCGGTGCGCAGGCGACCGAAGCCGCGCTCAAAGAAGTGAGCGGCCCCGTTGTCCTGCACATTGCCACGCACGGTTTCTTCCTGCCCGATCAGGGGCAAGGCACGGGCGCGGGCGGCACACGCGGGTCGGTGCTGGGCGGCACCGGGGCAGGCGCGTTGCCTGTGTCGGGCGAGAACCCGCTGTTGCGTTCAGGCATCGCACTCGCGGGCGCGAACACGCACCAGAGCGCGAACGGTGAGGACGGCGTGCTGACCGCGCTCGAAGCGGCGGGGTTGGATTTGTGGGGCACGAAGCTCGTCGTCTTGTCGGCGTGCGAGACAGGCTTGGGCGATGTGCAGAACGGCGAAGGTGTCTATGGCTTGCGACGCGCGTTGGTGTTGGCCGGATCGGAAAGTCAGGTGATGAGTCTGTGGCAAGTGTCTGATGCGGCGACGCGCGATCTGATGGTTGCGTATTACAAACGGCTGCAAGCGGGCGAAGGGCGCACGGACGCTTTGCGGCAGGTGCAGTTGGCGATGATCAAGAGCGGGCCGCAAGGAGTGACGGGCGGCACGGGCGGGCAACGCGGACTAGCCGACGAAACCGGGCCGGCCATGCGCGCGGAAGATCGCAGCCATCCATTCTACTGGGCCAGCTTTATTCAATCCGGCGCGTGGCAGCCGATGAGCGGCACAAAATAACTTGCGTGCGGCGGACATAGCTAACTCAACATCAGGCGAGGGCAGGTTTGCAAAACAAAAATTCAATCGGCATCGGTATCATCGGCACGGGCTTCGCGCGCACGACGCAGTTGCCCGCCTTCGCGGCGTGCCGGGATGCGCGCGTCATGGCCATTGCCAGTGGGCAGCTTGTGAACGCGGAGCGCGTGGCGCGCGAGTTCGATATTCCCTTCGTCGCACATGATTGGCGCGCGGTGGTCGAACGCGCCGACGTTGATCTCGTGTGCATCGTCACGCCGCCCGTCACGCACAGAGAGATGACGCTCGCCGCGCTCGATGCGGGCAAGGCCGTGCTATGCGAAAAGCCTATGGCAATGAATGCGGCGGAGACGGACGCGATGCGCGTGCGGGCGCGCGAGTTGAACGCATGTGCGCTCATCGATCATGAGTTGCGCTTCCTCGCCGGCCGGCAACAGTTGCAGGCGCGCTTGCGCGACGGCGAGATCGGGCGCGTGCGCCACGTGCGCTGCACCTATCGCGCGGACTCGCGCGCCGACGCCACACGCGCGTGGGATTGGTGGTCGGACGCGACGGCGGGCGGCGGCTTGCTCGGCGCAATCGGCTCGCACGCGATTGATTCGTGTCGCTGGCTGTTGAGCGCGGAAGTCACGGCGGTCTGCGCGCAACTGGCGACGCACATCGGCGCGCGGCCAGACGAGCGCACGGGTGAACCGCGCGCGGTCACCAGCGATGACGAAGTGAATCTGCTGCTGCGTTTTGGTGACAGTGAATTGACAATGGGCACGACCGGCAGCATCGCGCTCTCGATGGTCGAGGCGGGCCGCCCCGAACATAGCATCGAATTTTTCGGCGAGCGCGGCGCACTCATGATCGCCGAGCCGGAAGAACTCTACCGCGCAGAGTTGGGCGCAGGCGCATGGCAGCACATCGAAGCCGCGCCGACGCCGCACCTGTCGCACCTGAGCGACCGCAGTTGGACACGCGGCTTCGCTGTCTTCGCTCACGAGATCGTCAACGCCTTACTTGCGGGGCGCAACACCGTCCCACACGCTGCGACTTTTGACGACGGGCATCAGACACAACTCGTGCTCGACGCCGCACGCCGCGCACACGAGCGCGGTTGTTGGGTTGATGTGCAGTAATAAAATAGTCCTTGCAATGCTACGCGGATTAACGCAGTGCAACGACCATGAAACGGAAACTGTTAATCGGTCTGCTCTTGCTGTTGCTGATCGCGCTCGGCATCTTCTTTTTCGTGTTACCGGCTTTGGTCGAGCGCAGGTTAAGCGCGACCTTGCGCTCGCCGCCTTATCAAATCTCCGCGCGAGCGCAGACGCTGCAACAGAATTTATTCATCGCCGATTTGCATGCCGACTCGCTGCTCTGGGGGCGCGACCTGCTGCAACGCTCCGGGCAAGGGCACGTCGATCTGCCGCGCTTGCTTGAAGGTCACGTCGCGCTGCAATTCTTCACGGTCGTGACGAAGACGCCGCGCGGTTTGAATATCGAAAGCAACGATGACAAGTCCGATACGATCACGTATCTGGCGCTGGCGCAGCGTTGGCCCGTGCGCACGTGGCGTAGTCTGACAGAGCGTGCGCTCTATCAAGCCGCGCGGCTGCACCGCATGGCGGCGGCGTCGCAAGGGCAACTGGTCATCATCAAGACGGCCGCCGACCTCGACAATTATTTACGTCTGCGCCAACAGAATGCGCACATCGTGGCCGGGGTGTTAGGGCTGGAAGGCGCACACGCGCTCGATGGCGATCTGCGTAACCTCGACGCGCTCTACGACGCGGGCTATCGCATGGTGTCGCCGACGCATTTCTTCGACACGGAATTCAGCGGCTCATCGAGCGGATTGCGGAAGGGCGGGCTGACACCGCTGGGGCGCGAGTTGCTCAAGCGGATGGAAGCGCGCGGCATGCTCTTCGATCTCGCGCACGCTTCGCCGCAGACGATTGATGATGTAGTCGCCGCGGCCACGCGCCCCGTCGTCATCTCGCACACAGGCGTCAAAGGCACTTGCCCGAACAATCGCAACGTCAGCGACGAACAACTCAAAGGCATCGCGCGCACCGGCGGCATCATCGGCATCGGCTACTGGGAGACGGCGACCTGCGGCACGGACGCGCGGGCCGTCGCTCGCGCCATGCGTTACACGGCCGATCTCGTCGGCGTCGCGCATGTCGCGCTCGGCTCGGATTTTGACGGCGCGGTGGCTGAGCCGTTCGACACGACCGGGCTGGGGCAGATCATAGATGCGTTATTCGCCGCAGGCTTCACGGACGACGAGATCAAACTGATCATGGGCGGCAACACGCTGCGCCTGTTGACGGAGCAACTACCGCGCGCCGGTCAGTGACGAGCGCAGTTGCTATCGCGCAAGCGGCGACCCTAAAGCAATCCACGAAAGATTAGGCCAATACAAAAAGCTGTCCACGAAACCACACGAAGCAGAAGCCAAGAAGTTACTGCTCTTTGTTCGTGTTGCTTCGTGTGATTTCGTGGATAAAGGTTTTTCGCTCTGTGGGCCATGCTGATGTGCTGCGAGTTATAGATTAACGCGCACGCAAGTGCGAAAAAATAAAGGAGTGAGGCGGGCGGCCTCACTCCTGTTTTTGTTTGCGCGCAGCCATCGCTTGCATGATGAACGCCTGTACGTCGTCGCTGAAGAAGCGCGGCATCGTGGCCGGCCAGTTGGCCTTGTCGGCGTACAGCTTGTTCAAGCCCTGCTGAATGGCCGGGTCGCCGCCCGTGAAGCCTTTGACCAGTTCACTCCAACGGTTCGCGAGCGTTTGCGCCTGTTCACTCGCCGGGTCAACGCCGGCGGCGACGGCCGCTTCGCATTCCTTGATCAGCGCGGCCCAATCGCGTTGCCCCTGCTCGATCACTTCGCGCGGGATCGTCTGTTGGCGCTCCGCGATCTTCTGCTGCGCTTCGGGCGAATAGTATTTCTTCGTCCAGTCCATATCGCTCATCGTTATCACCTCCACGATTTGTTTGAAGGCCGCCCAATCGGGCGTGCCCTGTGCATTGGTTAGTTGCTCGGCGCGGTCAATGGCGGCGAGCGCGAGGTCGAGCCGCCGCCGTTGCTCGGCGAGTACCCAGCGTTGCAGGCGCAGCGTCGCGCCGAGATCGTACTCACGTCCGGCGAGTAGTTCTTTGATCTGCTTCAAGGGCAGACCGATGAACTTCAACGTCACGATCTGTTGCAAGCGCGCGAAGTCGTTGGCACCGTACAGCCGGTAACCGGCGGCCGTGCGGCGCGCCGGCTTGAGCAAGCCCAAGCGGTCGTAGTGATGCAACGTACGGACGGTGACGCCCGCCTGCGCGGCAAACTCGTGCGCTTGAAACAATCGTTCAGTCGTCTGCTGCAAGCACTGCCTCCTCTCACCAACACAGCATAAGGTCTGACGTTGCGTCAGACTCAAGCACTTTTTTACAAAAAGATCGGGCGCACAAAACGGACTGGAAAAAGTTTAGCATGCGTTTGGCACGGGCGCGGCTTGCGCGTTGGCGGCAAGTTGTTAGATAAGCAAGCGTGGCCAGAACGAAGCGAGAGACGCCGGGGCGCGTGCGCGTCGGCGTGGATACGGGCGGGACGTTCACTGATTTTGTGTACGCGCATGGCGGGCGCGTGCAGATTTTCAAACTCGCCTCCACGCCCGACGATCCATCGCGCGCGATCAGCGCGGGCCTGCAACGCATCGCCGGTGAGGTTGACTGTAAGCTAGGCACGCTCGAAGTTGTGCATGGCACGACCGTCGGCACGAACGCGCTTTTAGAACGGCGCGGCGCACGGGCGGCGCTCGTCACGACCGCCGGTTTCGAGGACGTGCTGGCCATCGGTCGCCAAGCGCGCCCCGCGCTCTACAACTTGAACGCGGAACGACCCGCGCCGCTCATCCCGCACGCGTTGCGCTTCGGCATCAACGAGCGCGTCGGCGCAAACGGTGAAGTGCTTGAGTTGATGACCGACGCTGCGCTGGCCCGGTTAGCGGCCGAACTTAAACACGCGCACGTCGAGTCAATCGCCATCTGCCTCCTGTTCTCGTTCGTGCAACCCGCGCATGAGCAACGC
>JANMAD010000105.1:0-2947 GCA_031359515.1 Acidobacteriota bacterium
AGACTATCGAAGTGCGTATGCTAAAGAGACTCGCGACGAGACCCGCCTCTGCGTTGCCGAGCATCGGCCCGGTAGTGTAGCTTACGAGCTCGATCCCGGCGAGCCGGCCGCGCAAGTGATCGGGAATGGTCTGATTCCAGATCGTCATGCGAAACAACCCGCTCAACATGTCCGCCGCGCCCGCGCCCGCGAGACACAATAACGCCAGCCACAGCCGCCCCGCCAAGCCGAAGCCGATGATCGCCGCGCCCCAACACGCGGCGGCTAACGCGACTGCACGACCATGACGATGCACGCGCTTCGTCCAACCCGAAGTCATCGTCACGCACAGCGCGCCGACCGCCGGCATCGCGTAGAGCAAGCCCACCGACGCGCCACCATAGCTTTCCGCCAGCGCCGGGAACAGAGCCATCGGCATGCCAAAGAACATCGCGTTGATGTCGATCAGATAAGTGCCAAGCAACTCGGGCCGGCTGCGTGCGTAACGCAAACCTTCCACGACCGACTTGATGCTCGGTCGCTCCGCGTCCGGCGGCGGCGGCACAGCCTGCATCAACCAGAGCGCGCCGAGCGAGACGACGAAGGTTGCGAGGTCAACCGAGTAAGCGAACGCCGGGCCGAACGTGACGACGAGCAAGCCGCCGAGTGCAGGGCCGCCGATGAGGCCAATGCTCCCGCGCAACGAGTCGAGCGCGGCCACGGCCGGCAATTGCTCCGGCTTGACGAGGCGCGGCGCGAGCGCACCGAGCGACGGTCGCTGCAAACCGTTGAGCGCGGCGAACAGCGCAGCGAAAACGTAGAGCAGCCACACGTGCGGATGTGCCAGCCGCGCGTTGATGATCAGCACGAACGTCCCGCACGCCATCGCGGCTTCGGTCAGCCGCACCATGCGTCGCCGATCCATGTAGTCGGCGAATGCACCGCCCACGAAGGCCATCAACAATATCGGCATGAACTCCACCACGCCCAACAGCCCGACCGCAAGCGACGACCGCGTGAGTTGATACATCTGCCACGGCAACGCGACGAAGGTCATCATCGAGCCGAAGAACGACACGAATTGCCCCGTGTAGAGCAGGCGATACTCGCGCGATGCGCGCAACGGCGTGAGATCGACCGCCAAAGAACGCCATGCGTAGCCAGTGCGTTTGTCATCGGCCGACGATTGGCTCGCAGTCGTGCCCGTGTGTGCTGCCGGGTCGGGCGTCAGGTGCGGCGGAGTTGTTGTCGGTTGGTCAGGCAAGGTGGCAGGGACTATGTCGTCGGCTCATTCGCTCTGCGCAGCCAGCATTGGCACGTTGATGCCCTTCGTGCGCGCGGTCTCTTCCGCCGCTTCGTAGCCCGCGTCCACGTGGCGCGCGACGCCAATGCCCGGATCGTTCGTCAAGACGCGATTCAAACGCAGCGCGGCCTCGGCCGTGCCGTCGGCGACGCAGACTTGACCGGCGTGCAGCGAGTAGCCGATGCCGACGCCGCCGCCGTGATGGAACGAGACCCACGACGCGCCGCTCGCAGTGTTCAAAAGCGCATTCAAGATCGGCCAATCGGCTACCGCGTCCGAGCCGTCCTTCATCGCTTCCGTCTCGCGGAAGGGCGAAGCGACCGAGCCGGTGTCGAGATGATCGCGCCCGATGGCGATGGGCGCTTTGAGATCGCCGCGCTTGACCAATTCATTGACGCGCTCGCCCATCTCGGCGCGCTCGCCATAGCCGAGCCAACAGATGCGCGCGGGCAGACCTTGAAACTGCACGCGCTCGCGTGCGAGCCGCAGCCAGCGACTCAAGGTCGCATCTTCGGGAAATAGTTCGAGCGCGAGATCGTCCGTGCGGCGAATGTCTTCGGCGTCGCCGGAGAGCGCGACCCAGCGGAACGGCCCTTTGCCTTCGCAGAAAAGCGGGCGGATGTATTCGGGCACGAAGCCGGGAATTTGGAAGGCGTCGGCGCAGCCCGCATCAAACGCGAACTTGCGTATGTTGTTGCCGTAGTCGAACGCGATTGCCCCCGCGCGCTTGAGCGCAAGCATCGCTTCGACGTGTTGCGCCATCGAGTGTGTTGAGCGTTCGATGTAGCTTTGCGGATCGCGCTCGCGCAATTCGGCCGCCGCTTCTAAGCTCAAACCGGCGGGCACGTAACCGTTCAGAGGATCGTGCGCGCTCGTCTGATCCGTCACGGCATCAATCTGCACACCGCGCCGCACAAGCTCAGGCAAAACTTCGGCACAGTTACCAACTAGACCGACCGACAAGGCGCGTCCCTGCTCGCACGCATCAGCACAAATGCGCAGCGCTTCGTCCAAATCAAAAGCGATGCAGTCGCAGTAGCGCGTGTTGATGCGCCGCTCGATGCGCGTGCGGTCAACATCTATGCCGAGAAAGACTGCGCCGTTCATCGTCGCCGCAAGTGGCTGCGCGCCGCCCATGCCGCCCATGCCGCCGGAGACGACGAGCTTGCCTGCGAGTGTGCCGCCGAAGTGTCTGTCGGCCATCGCGGCGAACGTCTCGAACGTGCCCTGCACGATGCCTTGCGTGCCGATGTAAATCCACGAGCCGGCGGTCATCTGCCCGTACATCATCAAGCCGCGCCGTTCGAGTTCATGGAACTGTTCCCAGTTGGCCCACGCGCCGACCAGATTGGAATTTGCGATCAAGACGCGCGGCGCATACTCGTGCGTGCGAAAGACGGCGACGGGCTTGCCCGACTGCACGAGCAGCGTCTCGTCGTGCGCCAGTTGCTGCAACTCGCGCACGATGGCGTCGAACGCGGCCCAGTTGCGCGCCGCCTTGCCGCGCCCGCCATAGACGACCAAGTCTGCGGGTCGCTCGGCCACGTCCGGGTCGAGGTTATTCATCAGGCAACGCAACGCCGCCTCTTGATGCCAGCCCTTGCAGTTCAATTGCGCCCCACGCGGCGCACGCACGACTCTGCTTGTCATAGTCTATATAGAGGG
>JANMAD010000110.1:0-2468 GCA_031359515.1 Acidobacteriota bacterium
TTCGCGCACGGCGGTTAACATCTGTGCAAAGACTTCATCAACTGAATGCTCGGTCGTATCGATCACGAAAGCATCCGCGGCGATGGCGAGCGGCGAGTCGGCGCGGGTCGAGTCGCGCTCGTCGCGCGTGTTGATATCGGCGAGCGTCTCGGCGAAAGTTAAGTCGGTCTCTTTGCGTTTGTCTTCTTCGTAGCGGCGTTGGGCGCGGGCTTCGGGCACGGCCGTTAAGAAGAACTTCACATCCGCGTGTGGGAAGACGACCGTGCCGATGTCGCGCCCGTCGAGGACGACGCCGCCACCGCGTGCGCCCAACTCGCGCTGCCGGCGCACGAGATTGCGCCGCACCGCCGGGATGGTCGAGATGACTGACGACAGCCGCGTGATCTGTTCCGTGCGAATATCATCTGTCACATCCCGCCTGTCGAGCAGCACGCGCAGACTGTCCGGCTCGCCCACCAGTTCCACCTGCGCCCGCGCGGCCACCTTCGCGACCGCCGCTTCATCCATCGCGCTCACGCCCGCTGCGACCACCGCCAGCGCCACCGCCCGGTACATCGCGCCCGTGTCGATGTAGAGCAAGCCCAACTCGCGCGCGAGCATCTTACCCAAGGTGGATTTACCCGCGCCCGACGGGCCGTCAATCGCGATGATCAAAGGTTGCGTCATTAGTTGCCGAGTACTGCGCGCAGAGCCGTGAGCGCAGTCTCAATGTCCGCGCTGCTCACGTCGTAATGCGTGACCATGCGTATGGCCGTGCCGAAGCCGGAGGCGCGGACATTGTGCTCGCCGAGCCGCGCGCAGATTTCGTCCGCCGCGCGGCCCGTGCCGGCTACGTCGAAGATGACGATGTTGGTGACTACCTGTGCGACATCAATCTTGATGCCCGGCAACTCCGCGACGCCCGCGGCCAAGCACCGCGCGTTCACGTGATCTTGCGGCAGTTGTTGCGGCGACTCGGCCAGCGCGACGAGACCGGCCGCCGCCAGCACGCCCGCCTGTCGCATGCCGCCGCCCAACACCTTGCGCCAAGCCCGCGCTTCCGCGATAAACGCGCGCGTGCCTAACAGCAGCGAGCCGACCGGCGCGCCAAGTCCCTTTGAGAGACAGAACATGACGGAATCAGCAGGGCGCGCGAGCGCGGCGACCGTCTCATCGAGCGCGGCGGCGGCGTTGAAGATACGCGCGCCGTCCAGATGCACGGGCAGGTTTATGGCGTGCGCCCCGGCGCAAATCTCTGCGGTGCGGGCGCGCGTGTAGACCGTGCCGCCCGCGAGGTTGTGCGAGTTCTCCAGTGCGACGAGGCCGGTGGGCGCGACGTAGTACGCGCTGTTGACGTGCAGGCCCGCCGCAATGTCGGCCCACGTGAGAATGCCTGTGCCGTCCGTGCTTTTGACGGGACGCGCGAGCGTGCCGGAGACAGCCGCCATCGCGGCCATCTCGAAATTGAAGATGTGCCCGCGCTCTTCGATGACAACCTCCGTGCCCGGCCGCGTGTGCAACTTGACGGCGATCTGATTGCCCATCGAGCCGGTCGGGACGAAGATGGCCGCTTCCTGCTCGAAGATTTCGGCCGCGCGTTCTTGCAACCGATTGACGGTCGGGTCTTCACCATACACGTCGTCGCCCACCTCCGCCTCCGCCATCGCGCGCCGCATCGCAGGCGTCGGTTTCGTCACGGTGTCGCTGCGTAGGTCAATCATGATTGTTAGCTGTTAGCTGTTTTGTAAAGTTCGCTCCGGAGGAGCGCGATGTTTGTAGCTCGCCGCGACCAACGATGCCCCCAAGCTCCGGAGGAGCGACATGTGGTGGACATTTCGCTCCTCCGGAGCTGCGACAGATAACAGACTTATTCACTACAAACATTGCGCCCCTACCGGGGCTTTGCAAACCGCGTCTTAAACAAAAGCGGCAAAGACTTCGTTGGAGAGCAGGACGCCGGCGGGTGTCAGCCGCAGCCAATCGTCCTCTAACCGGATCAAGCCACCAGCACTGAAGCGCGCGATCTCATCGGCGTATTGTGCGCGCACGTCAGTGCCGAAGTGCGCGCGGTAGGCTGCGAGATTAACGCCGCGCATCAAGCGCAGACCGAGCCAGAGCGCTTCCGCGCCGACCTCGCGCTCGTCAAGCGCGACTGTTTCAACGACCACGCGCTCCTGTCGCTCGATCAGTTCGACATAACGCGCGGTGGCGCGCTCGTTCGCCCAACGCAGATGCGCGCCGTCGTAAGAATGCGCGGAGCAACCGAAGCCGTAGTATGGTGCGCCCGTCCAGTATTTCAAGTTGTGGAGCGACTCGTGATCGGGGCGGCAGAAGTTGGAAATCTCGTTATGCTCGTAGCCGGCCTGCGTGGTGCGTGCAAGCAATAGGCGATACATCTCTGCGGCCGTATCCGGGTCGGGCGCGGGCCAGAAGCCGCGCGTGATCTGTTCGGCGAGCGGCGTGCCTTCGTGGACTTCGAGTAAGTAAAG
>JANMAD010000118.1:0-4504 GCA_031359515.1 Acidobacteriota bacterium
CCACGGCCGCCGGCACATGAACTTCTCCGATTGGGCGCGCTATGATCAAGCTGACGCCGACCAAGTGCTCAACGATATATGCAAGACGGTCAAGCAAGGCTTCATGCCGCTCGACTCATACACGTTGATGCACCGCGCCGCCGTGCTAACCCCGCAAGACGTGGGCACGCTCTGCGCGTGGACGCAGACTGAGCGGCTACGCCTGACTGTCGCGCCAAAGGCAAGCCAAACGATAAAGTGATCCGGGTCGTTATGACAGACACGCACGTTGCGCACAGGAGAGACGCACATGCTGAAACTATTCATCGTCGCAGCCCTTTCGTGGTTGGCTGGCCTGGCGACGATCCTCAGTTGGTCATACATATTCGTTGAAACGCCAAGCAGGGCCGACGTATTCGGCTTCGGCACGCTCACGCTCATCACGGCCGTGCCGATTTTTGCGCTCCTCTATTTGCCCGGTCTCTTCTGGTTGCGCCGCAGGCTAGGCGGCTGTCGCCCGGCCGCGTTCTTCCCGCTCGCTTCAGGCGTGCTGTTGAACTTGCCGGTCGTCGCGCTCTCGCTGTTCATGGCGCGGCTCAAAGCTTCGATGGCGGTGGGCGAGCATACGCTCTTCATCGCGGGCTTCGTCGTGATGGGTCTCACATTCGGGTTGGGCTTCGTCTGGTATTGTCGCGCAAGCACAATGCGCGGCGCGTTGCCAGCAGTCGCCGGAGGCGCTCAGCCATGAGCCAGACATACAGCCAGCGAATTATTCTTTACTTTCTCCTGCTTTGCTGCTTGCCGCTCACCGCCTGCCAGTATTTCAAACAGGACGCGCGGCACGGTCGCGTCAACGCAGCCGGGCGTATGCACACGCTCCGCTCAGGGCACACGGCGACGCTGCTGCCGGATGGTCAGGTGCTGCTCGCCGGCGGGATGGAACGAGCCGAAGGCGACGAGATCAACACGGACACAGCCGAGTTGTTCGACCCACAGAGTAACGCCTGCCGGCTCATCGCGCGCATGCACGCACGCCGCGCAGGCCACACCGCCGTGCTGCTGCCGAACGGCGACGTGCTACTCGCGGGCGGCTTCGATCAAGGTGCGGTGCTTGATAGCGCAGAAATTTACCATCCCGCGACGGGCACGTTTACGCCGACCGGCACGATGCAGGCACGCCGCTCCGGCCACACAGCGACGCTACTACGCGACGGCCGTGTCCTCATCGCGGGCGGTAATTTTAATCTGATAGATGTGCATGCGAGCGCCGAATTGTTTGATCCCGCGACCGGCAGTTTCAGCCGCGCGGGTGAGATGACGACGCCGCGGGTGGTACATTCGGCGACGCTCTTGCCAGACGGCACGGTGCTGCTGGCTGGCGGCAGCGCACGCTTTCGCAGCGGCGTGTTGGCGAGCGCAGAATTGTTCGACCCGCAGGCGAACACTTTTAGCCCCACCGCGCCGATGCACAGCGTGCGCACCAAACACGCGGCCGCGCTTTTGCCCAACGGTCAAGTCTTGCTTGCCGGCGGGACAGACGACGCAAGTGAACTGACAGGCGCGCAGACGAGCGTCGAATTATACGATCCGATCAAGCGCACTTTTTCGCTCACTGCGCCGATGACAGCGGCCCGCTTCAAAATCCCCATGTGCGCCGCAGCATTGCCCAACGGATTGATCGTGATCGGCGGCGACAGTCGTTACGTCGAAGTCTATGACCCACGCACAGCCAGCTTCGGCACGGCCAGCGGCCGGCTCGATGGCGCGTGGCTCTACCCAACGGTAACGCCCCTGCGCGACGGCCGCATCCTCATCACCGGCGGTTATGACGACGGCATGCAGGTGACATCTGGCATCTGGCTCTATCAGAGTGGTTGAGCCGGACACTGCGTTATCTCAACAGCAACACTTGCCATCGCTAGTGCCGCCCGTTGCTTCGCTCACATAGGCCAAACTCTTGGCCGCGTATCTCCCTTCTGTGCTAACATCGCGCATGTTGTAAACATCTCTCCACATAATTTGCTGCGCGGCCAACTGCGGCTGCTATTAGCTCATGAACAGACACCTGCTCCTGCCGTTTTTACTGCTCACCCTTGTGCTGATCGGTGGCACATCGTCCGTCCAACGCGCTCGCGCACAGACCCAAGCTGCACCAACCGGGGCTAGTCAAACCATCAGCCTCAAAGGGCTGCAAAAGCCTGTCAACATCCGGCGCGACGAGCGCGGCATCCCACACATCGAGGCGACTAACGACGCAGACCTTTACTTCGCGCAAGGCTTCGCGACCGCGCAAGATCGTCTCTGGCAGATGGATTTGCTGCGACGGCGTGCGCGCGGCGAGTTGGCCGAGATTTTCGGCCGCACCGTGCTGGCCGAGGACAAGCTACATCGCACTTACGGCTTCGCCGCGCTCGCCGACGCGCTCGGCGCGCAGAGTCCGCCGGAGGCGCGCACCGTGCTGGAAGCTTATGCGGCGGGCGTCAATGCTTACATCGAATCGCTCGACGCGCAGACGCTTCCGCCAGAGTTTCAACTACTGCAATACAAGCCGCGCCCGTGGCGACCGGCCGACTCGATCATCATCGGCAAATTCTTCGCCGAAGTTCTTTCCACCACATGGCAGAGCGATCTCATGCGCGCCGCGCTCGCAGACATTCCGCCCGCCCGCCGCGCCATCCTTCTCGCCGAATACACACCGCTCGATGTCGTCGTCGTCGGCAACGACAAGCCACTAGTTAAGACAAGCAGCAGCGACCGCAACCGCACCGATTTTGTCGTGCAGGCCACCGCCGCTGGATCAGCGGGCGCGGCGCAGTTTGCACTGTTGCGCGCGGTCGCGGATATACGTGCGACCAGCGAACGCTCGCTGGCGCGTGTCGGTCTGCCGCTGCCCGACAGTCAGGCGAGTAATAATTGGGTTGTCTCCGGTAGGCATACTGCATCGGGCAAGCCGCTGCTCGCCAACGATCCGCATCTGCCGCCGCTCGCGCCGTCAATCTGGCACATGGCGCACTTGAGTGCGCCCGGCGTCAACGTCGCGGGCGTGACCGCGCCCGGCGCGCCCGGCATCATCATCGGGCACAACGAGCAGATCGCCTGGGGCGTGACCAATCTCGGGCCGGACGTGCAGGACGTTTACCGCGAGACTTTCACCGGCGACGCGGCGCAGCCGATGTATCTCACACCGCAAGGGCCGCAGCCCGTCGTCGTGCGCCATGAAGAGATCAAAGTGCGCAAAGGTTTGACCGATGCGGCGACTGAGACCGTCATGTTCGACGTGCCAATCACGCGGCACGGCCCGATCATCCTGGAACAGGGCGGCGCGCGTTATGCTCTGCGCTGGACGGCGCTCGATCCCACGGCGCTTGAGTTCGCAGCTTTTTATAAACTGAACCGCGCGCATAACTGGACTGACTTTCAATCTGCGCTCAAGGACTATCGCGGCCCGACGCAGAACTTCGTCTACGCGGATGCACAAGGGCACATCGGTTATTACGGCGCGGGCGTGATCCCCGTGCGCAAGACAGGCGATGGCAGCGTGCCCTACGACGGCAGCAAGGACGATGGCGAATGGGCGAGTTTTATTCCCTTCAACGAACTGCCGCATAGTTACGATCCGCCATCGGGCGTGATCGTCACCGCGAATCAGCGCGTCGTGGGCCACAGCTACACGCATTTTCTTACGCATGAATGGGCCGCGCCTTATCGTGCGCGCCGCATCGCCGATCTGTTACAAGCGAAAGGCAATAAGCTAACGGCGGACGACTTCCGCGCCATACAGGGCGACGTGCAATCCATCGGCGGCGCGACGTTCACGCATGAAGTCGCGACGCTCTCGCTCTCCCTTGCGCGGGGCACGAACGATGACAAGTGGCGCGCGTTGCTCACGTCTTTTAAGGATTGGGACGGCCGCGTTGACGTGGACTCGCGCGTCGCGCCGTGGCTCGCCGAGATGCGCACAGCGTTTCGGCGGCGACTTCTCATCAACGTGCTGGGCGCAGAGCGCGCACCACAATTTAGTTGGGGTAACGGTTCTTACATCGAGCGTTTGATCACGGAGCGGCCGGCTGACTGGTTGCCCAAAGAGTTCACGGATTACGATGCGCTCGTACGCGCATGCTACGAAGACGCGCGTGCGGCTCTGACCAAACGACTGGGCGCGGATGAGGCGCAATGGACGTGGGGACGTTATGCGCAGGTGCAGTTCCCGCACCCGCTGGCCGCCATCCCGTTTATCGGCCAGCAATTCGCCCTCGCGCCTTTCCCGCAGAACGGCAGCGGCGCGAGCGCAGGCTCGACGGTGAACGTCGGCGCAAGCGTCTCGATGCGCCTGATCGCCGACCCGGCCGATTGGGACAAGACGCAGCAAGGCATCGCGCTCGGCGAGTCGGGACTACCAAATAGTCCACACTGGCGCGATCAACTCGCCGACTGGCGCGCCGTCACACCGCACGCTTTTCCGTTTAGCAAACAAGCCGTCGCCGCCGCGACGCAGACGACGCTCACGTTGCAGCCCGCACCTTGA
>JANMAD010000137.1:0-4075 GCA_031359515.1 Acidobacteriota bacterium
AACAACTCGACCGCATACTTCGTGTTTAGATTGGCCGTAGAATTGGTCAAATCCAGCCAGCCCGGCCGCGTGAATATTATCTCCGCGCGCAGATTAGACGAGCGCCGCTGCATCTCCTGAGACATGCCGCGCACCAACCCCGTGAACATCATCACCAGACACACGCCCAACGCCACGCCCACCACGCTCACAAGTGCGCGCAAGGGTCGCTGCCGAATATTGTTGGTGACAAGGCTCTCCATAAACTCAGAGGTCAGAGGTTAGAGGTTAGAGGTCAGTAAGAGCGATTCTGACACAGACCATGAACTTTGAACTTGTCTGACCTCTATTCCTTCTTGTCCAGATCGACTTCGGGCAAATTCGATTTGTTGACCAGCGCGAAGATGTCCGCATCGTAAGGCTGATCAACCTTGACCTCCGCGGGCGCTTGATAACTGATGCGGATCGAATAGCGATCCTGTGGGCGCGTCAACTCGATGTCGGCGGGCAGCACGTACTTCGCGTCCGCGCCAAACGGGCGCGGGTTCTTATAGACGACATCAGTGATCAACTGTCCTTGCTCGTCATATGTCTGCACGCGCGTCAGACGCAATTGCTCGGAGCGGTCGAACCAGAAGCGGCGCAGCAGACGTGCGCGACCTATGCCGGCGGGCGCAAGCTCGTCGAGCGTGTAGTAGCTGCGCACGACCCGCGCGCCCTTCTTCGCGTTCAACCGGTCGTCCGCCTCTTCCATGAACGCCTCGCTGCGGACGTAAACAAGTTCACTCTGCGTCGTGTCAATCGGGCGCACGAGCAACGCATCGGTCAGATGCTGCGGGCGCAAGCTGGAGAGCGCGCCGACCGCGCGCTGCTGCTTCATCTCGGACTTCTTCTGCCCGCCGTCGCCGCAATCGGCCTCGCCCGCGCCGTCCTTGCGCAGCCGGCTATAGCTTGCATCGTTCGTGCCGCGCACGAAGCGGCGATACTTCTCGTCGCCCTGAAAGACGGCCACCTCGAAGCGTTTGCCGTCGGACGCCATCTCCGCCACCTTGATGCCCAACAGCGCCTGAATGGCGAGATAAACTTGGCCCTGCCGCTGCAAGATCAGATTGCCTTCGGACGTGCGGTACTTCTCGATGATGCCGCACTTCGAGAACGAGGTGTCGAGAAACTGTAGATCGACTTTGCCGTGCAACGAGCGTACCTGCGCGACGCGATTGGCCTCGGCGATCAGTTGCGGCGTGTCGGCCTCCACCTGCGGCGGCAGAAACGGCGCAACGCTGACCTGATTCTTGATGATGCGACTGCACCCGCCTGTAGCGAGCAGCGCAAGGGCGACCAGCAGGAGGGATATTAGACGTTGACCCGGCACTTGATGCGGCGCACGCAACTTGATCATTAGGTAATTTTCACAGCGCCGGGCTTCTCCGCACAGCCACAGCAAACAAGCTTCAACTCCGGCGCAGATTTAAACAGGGAAGCTAACAAACAGGTGCGCCCTTGTCAACGCAGGCAAAAGCGCAGAGGTCAGAGGTTAGAGGTTAGAGGTTAGTTAAAGAATGCTTCTGATTGACCTCTGACCTCTGACCTCTGACCTCTCCTGCCTCAGTCCAATTCGAGCGGCGGCTTGTGGAAGCGGGCGCGGATGCGGTTGATCGTGCGCAGGACTTTGGGGCGGCTGACGATCTTAAGCTCAAGTCTGCGCGTGCCCGGAATGTCGAGCAACATGATGCCGATCAGGATCGTAAGGATGCCCTGCCCCGGCACGCCCGGCAGCGACATCAGCACGCCGATCACGAGATGCACCACGCCGAGCAGATTCTTGCCGATCAGGCCGAGGGCACGCACTGCCGGCGCACGGTCGGCGAAGAACTCGGCCGTGTGCGACGCGCTGAAATAGCCGGCCGGCAGTTTGACCAGAATCCACGCGGTCTCGGCCAGACTCAACGAAAAGGTGACGATGAAAAGCCCGACGCCCCACGCCGCGCCGCGCCAAGACATCCGTGAAGTCAAAGACTCAAGCCAACTGCTACCTAGCACGAGCGCACACGCCCGCAAGAAAAAAAAGGTCATCACTTATGTTCCTGCGCTGCTTCGCTCAAGCGCGCCCGCGCCGCGACGAGCGCGCCGATCATTTCGCTGACGACTGAGCGCGCCACCCCATCCAGACCGAAATCGCGCGCCGCCGCTCCTACCCAGAATTCGTCCAACTCACGCGCGCCCGCGCGCTCAAACACGAACGCCTGCGCCAACAGATCGATCACGTCCGCCGCCTTCACCAGCCGCGCCTCCACGCTCGCGCGCGTTTCATACTCCTCATGCCACCCGCTGTACTGCCGACTTAAATCCGCGCCCAACGCGCCGACCATATCATCGAACGCTGCGCGCTCGGCCCGCTTCCGCGCCGCTGCGCCAAAATACTCCGCCGCCGTGCGCGGCAGATCGCCCACCCGCGCCTCCGCCCAATCATGCACGAGCGCCAGCCGCAGCACACACTCCACATCAACCGCCCCGCCCCGCGCCCGCACCTCATCCGCCAACAGCATCGCCGTGATCGCCACACCATAAGTATGCGCGCCCACCGACTCCGCGCCCGGCGCAAGTCCCCGCAACACCCAACCCGTCCGGTCAAGCCGCTTCAAGCGTTGCAGTTCAAGTAGGACGGAGAGCATAGAAGGCTGTTAGCTGTTAGCTTGTTAGCTGTTAGCTGTTAGCTTAAAACTGTGCTGCCACGCGGCGAGCAAACAACGCTCAACTTTCTTGAGAATCAAAAAGCTGAAAGCTAACAGCTAATAGCTAACAGCTACATAAACATTTTGCCCGGATTCAAAATGCCGTTCGGGTCGAGCGCTTGCTTGATGCTCTTCATTGCAGTGACGGTCGCGGCATCAAGCGCCATTTCGATGTAGGGCGCTTTGACGTAGCCGATGCCGTGCTCGCCGCTGATCGTGCCGCCAAGTTCGACGGCGACGGCGAAGGTGGCGCGCACGGCGGCGCGGGCGCGGCGCATGGCTTCTATGTCGTCGCGGTCGCACATGAAGTTGACGTGGATATTGCCGTCGCCCGCGTGCCCGAAGTTGACGACGAAGGTGTCGAACTCGCGCCCGATCTCGACGACTTGTTCGATCAACTCCGGCACGCGCGAGCGCGGCACGACCACGTCCTCGTTGAACTTCATCGTGCCGAACTTCTTGATCGCGGGCGAGAGCGCGCGGCGCACGTCCCACAATTTCTCTTCATCCGCGCGCGTCGCCGCCGCCAGCACGTCGTAGCCGCCGCCGTCGCGCATCACTTGCTCGACGATCTGCGCCGTGCCTTCAACTTCATTCGCCGCGCCGTCCACCGCGACGAGCAGCAGCGCGCCCGCGTCCGCGTCCAAGCCGAACGCGAACTCGGATTCGACGGCGCGGATCGCATTGCGATCCAACACTTCAATCGCTACGGGCACAACCCGCGCGCGATTGAAGCGCGGCACACAGGCGCACGCCTCGCGCATAGTCTTGAACGTCGCGCGCACGGTGCGCGTCGCTTCGGGCAACGGCAATAATCTAAGCGTCGCTTCGGTGATGATGCCGAGCATGCCTTCTGAGCCGCAGATGAGTCCGGTCAGATCGAAGCCGACTACGTTCTTACTCGTGCGCCCGCCCGTGCGTATGACCTCGCCCGTCGGCGTGACCACTTCGAGACCCAACACGTAATGCTTCGTCACGCCGTACTTCGCCGAACGTATGCCGCCCGCGTTCTCTGCGATGTTGCCGCCGATGAAAGAATCTTTGTAGGACGAGGGATCGGGCGGATAGAACAGCCCCTGCGCTTCGACCGCCTGTTGCAGCGCGTAAGTCGTCACGCCCGGCTCGGTCACGGCGTAGAGATCGTCCACGTTGATCTCGCGGATGCGGTTCATGCGCTCCGTGCCGATGACGATGCCGCCGTCCACGGGCACCGCGCCGCCCGTATAGCCGACGCCGCCGCCGCGCGCCGTCACCGGAAACCGCCGCTCGTTCGCGAGCAGCATGATGGCCGCGATCTCGGCCGTTGTCTGCGGCAGCACAACCGCTTCGGGCGGAAACTTCTCCTTCACCGCGTCCTGCGCGTA
>JANMAD010000147.1:0-14351 GCA_031359515.1 Acidobacteriota bacterium
CGCTCATCCTCACGCCGCACATCGGCGAGATGCGGCGACTGTTGGGTAGAGATGAAAAGGATGCCCTCACGGATCGCGTGCAGGCCGCGCGCGAGTTTGCCATTACACATAAGCTGATTCTCGTCTTGAAAGGTGCGCGCACGCTCATCGCCGCGCCGGACGGGCGTGTCGTCATCAATCCAACCGGCAACGCGGGTCTCGGCACGGCCGGCGCGGGCGACACACTGACCGGCATCATCACCGGCTGTCTCGCGCAAGCCTACGGCGCATTGAAAGATAAGGCGGATGCTTTTGCGACCGTTGTCGCCGCCGTCTATCTCGGCGGTCTCGCGGGCGACATCGCGGCGCGCGAACGCGGCATGCGCACGCTCGTCGCTTCGGACATCAGCGCACATCTGAGCGCTGCCGTCCGCGCGCTTGACCCAAACGGAGAGCAACCACGATGAGCGTCGTACCTGATCAAATGCTTGCCGGTGGGTGGGACACGCACGACGAGGGAGAGACGTTTGCGCTCGGCGCACGGCTCGGCACGACGCTCGTAGGTGGCGAGATACTGCTGCTCGACGGCCCGCTCGGCGCAGGCAAAACCGTCTTCGTCAAAGGTCTGGCCGGCGCACTCGGCATTGATGCGGACGAAGTGACCAGTCCTTCTTTCACGCTCGTCAATCGCTACGACGCCGGGCGGTTAACGCTCTATCACCTCGACCTATATCGCCTGCCCGCTGGCGCGAGCGCAGCACATGCCGTTGACCTCGATGAACTGCTCGCAGACGAGCGCGCCGTCATCGTGATCGAATGGGCTGAGCGGTTGGGTCAGTATCCACTACCTACATCCGTGTGGCGCGTGTCCGTTAACGGCGACGGCGCAGAAACACGCCGCATTTCGCTTACCCGCACATAACCGTGCGCCGCGCACGCACGCGCGGACGGTGCTTGTGCTAAACTTTACCGCGTAACAGTCAACAGACATCCGAAGCAACAGTAAGGAGAAATAACTTATGCCATATCCAGAATTGATGATCCGCCCGATGCGCGAAGAGTTGACGCGCCTCGGCATCGAAGAAGCGCGCACGCCGGAAGCAGTGGACGCAGCGGTCAGCGGGACGAAAGGCACGCTGATGGTCGTCGTCAACTCGGTCTGCGGCTGCGCGGCAGGCAAGGCGCGCCCCGGTATCGCCATGGCCCTAAAGCATGACACACGCCCGGAACGTGCCATCACCGTCTTTGCCGGCGCGGACATCATGGCGACCGAGCGCGCACGCGGCTACTTCACCGGCGCGCCGCCGACCTCGCCCTCCGTCGCGCTGCTCAAAGACGGCCAACTCGTCTACCTGCTGCAACGCCACGACATCGAAGGCCGCGACGCGCTCTCCATCGCGCAAGAGCTTAGCCGTGCCTTCGACCAACATTGCGCTACGGCCACCGCAGCGCAAGCCTAAGCAGCAATGATGAACGCGGAACGATGAACGATGAATTAAAAACAGTTCATCATTCCGCGTTCATCGTTCATCATTTCCCCTGATGCTTCTCACGCTCGACACGCCCGCGCTTGATCTGTACCGCTTCGGTATCCCGCGCTTCGGGCAGCCGACCGCGCGCCGGCTCGCGTTAGCCCTCGCTGCCCTCACCGGCAAACGCGACGCGGGCGAAGCGATCATCGAAGACTTGTTGAACTATCTGCCGATGCGCTATGAGGATCGCTCGAACCTTGCGCGCATCGCGGATTTGCGCGCCGGCACAGAGGCGTCGCTCGAACTTTACGTGCGGGTCGCAGGTGGCTTTCAGGTCGGCAAGAATCGCGGCCCGAAACAGCCGCCGCTCTTCATCTTCGAGGTCACGGCAAGCGATCCGGAGCGCACCGCGAAGCCGGTCGTCGTCTGGTGGTTCGTCTCCGGGCGACAGGCGCACCACATCATCGCGTATCACCGCCAACAGTTCACGCGCGGCGCGCGTTTCATCGCCTACGGTCGCTGGGAGTTGGACGCACGGCGCAACACGTTCGCGCTCCGCCTCAACAAACCCGATGAGCTTGAAATGCTGCCCGGCACATGGACGCCGCCGGAGCATGCGCTGCTGCGGCTCGCCGAAGAGAACGGTGATCAAGGAGAAGCTGCACCGGCCGAAATACATGATACAAACCAGAGTGAGCGCACGGATACTGATGGCGGGGCGGAAGCGGCCGAGTTGGAAGAAGCGGAGACGAGCGATCCGGCGCTCGCGGCGATCCACGTCGGGCGGCGCGTGCCCGTCTATCGCAAGCTCGGCGAGTTTCGCACGAAGCGCCTACGCGAGATCATGCACGCCGTCTTGCACCAACTCGCTGACAGTGCGTTCGCCGAGACAATGCCCGCCGACTTGATCGGCCGACAAAGTTTAATTGATCGTGCCGCCGCGCTACGCCGCATACACTTCCCCACCGACGACGCATCGCTCGCCGATTACGAGCGAGCGCGCAGCCCCGCGCACCTACGCCTCATCTTTGAAGAGTTCTTTTGGGTCGCGTTCGCCATCGCCTTGCGCAAGAGCGAGCGCGTGAAAGAGCCGAAGGGCGCGGTCATCGAAGTTGACGAGCGCGTGCGCAATCACATGGCCGAACTGTTGCCGTTCGAGTTGACGGGCGCGCAGGAGCGCTGCGTCAAACGCATCCTCGACGACATGCAATCGGACGCGCCGATGAATCGTCTACTGCAAGGCGACGTGGGCAGCGGCAAGACCATCGTCGCCCTCCTCGCCATGCTCGCCGCGATAGAGAACGGCTATCAGGCCGCGCTCATGGCTCCAACTGAAATCCTCGCCGAGCAGCACGCGCGCAACATCAAGCGCCTGCTCGCGCGCTCGCCTTATCGCACGGCGTTATTGATCGGCTCACTGCGCGCGGCCGAGAACCGTCGCCTCCACGCCGACATCGCGGCCGGCGAAATCCACGCCTGCATTGGCACGCACGCCTTGATTCAAGAGGCCGTGCAATTCCATAAGCTCGGTCTCGTCGTCATTGACGAGCAACACCGCTTCGGCGTGTTGCAACGCGCGGCCCTGCGCGAGCGCGGCTTCAACCCCGATGTCTTGGTGATGACCGCGACGCCGATCCCGCGCTCGCTCGCCATGACCGTCTATGGCGAGCTTGATGTCTCGGTGATTGACGAACTGCCACCCGGTCGCACACCGATTAAGACGGTCGTGGTCGGCGAAGACCAACGCGGCGGGGTTTATAAGGGCGTCGAGCGCGAGATACGTGCGGGGCGGCAGGCTTACGTCGTCTATCCGCTCATCGAGGAATCGGAGAAGATGGATTTGAAGGACGCGACGCGCATGTACGAGCATCTGCGCGACCGCATCTTTCCGCATTTCCAGATCGGCTTGCTACACGGCAAGATGAAGTCCGCCGAGAAAGAAGAAGTGATGCGCCGTTTCGTCGCGGGCGAGATACAGATGCTCGTCGCGACGACCGTCGTCGAAGTTGGCGTTGACGTGTCGAACGCTTCCGTCATGGTCATCGAGCATGCCGAGCGTTTCGGTCTCTCGCAGTTGCATCAACTACGCGGGCGCGTCGGGCGCGGCGCGCAAGCTTCGTTCTGCGTGCTGATGACTTCGGATAAACAGACGAGCGTCGCACAGGAACGGCTCGGCATCATGGCGGAGACCAACGACGGCTTCCGCATCGCCGAGAAAGATTTGGAGCTACGCGGCCCCGGCGAGGTGATGGGCACGCGGCAATCGGGTGTGCCCACGTTCCGCGTCGGCAATCTCGTGCGCGACATACAGATTCTCGAAGAGGCGCGCAAAGAGGCCGACTATTATCTCTCCGCCCGCAAACGCACACGCGAGACCTCGCAACTCATCGAGCGCGTCCGCGCCGACGCCCGCTTCGGTCTCGCTGCGGTGGGTTGATGCGCGAATGAACATCTGTCTTCGGCCATAGATGAATTACGACAGCATGCGGTACAACGCGCGGTAAAATTCATAGCGGGGTGAACTAGACATGGACGTTGACCCATTGGAGTTTGTGGAAACAGATAAAGAAAAAGAAGCGGCAAAAGACGCGGCGGAGAAATCAAAGTCCGCTTTGAACACGCTCATCGCCATCACGGTCGCGCTGCTGGCGACGTTTCTGGCCATCTGTAGCGTGAAGGACAATAACATCGGGCAGGCGATGCAACAGGCGCAGGCCGATAAGATCGACAGCTATTCTTGGTATCAGGCGCGCAACATACGCGAAGAGATCAACCGCGCGGCTGCGACGCAACTGCATGCACAGGCGGCGGTCGCAGCGTCTGAGACGCGCGCAGGGCTGGAGCAGCAGGCTACGGCGTTTGAGAAACTCGCGCAGGAGCAAGCGGAGAAAAAGAAGCAACAGCAAGCTGATGCGGACAACGCGGACAAAACATACGCGGCACTGAATCTGCACGACGATCAGTTCGACATGTCGGAGGCCGCGCTCTCCATCGCCATCTCTATGCTCGCCGTGACGGCGTTGACGCAAAAGCGCTGGCTCTATGCGCTCGCCTTGGTGCCGATGGCCTTCGGCCTCTTTATGGGTTGCGCCGGTCTGCTCGGCACGAACATCCACCCGGATTTTTTCGCGCGCTTACTCACGTAAGTCGCGCGCCAGCCGCGCATGTTATCCGGCCGCCTGTCCTGCGCCGGACAATGCGACACAGGTAAGCGAACATTTTTCTTCCCAACCATCCGTGCCGTGATGCTACGATGGGCTAGGCTCGACGGTTACTGTCGTTTAGCTCAAGGCACCGAAGCTGGCGTTATACTCTGAACATTGCAATCAACGTCTGACCGCCTAAAACTTATGCGCGTAAATTCTTCTCTCTCTCGTCTCTCGCTGCTCGCGTTTGTCGCGGGCTGTTGTCTGTTGACATTTGTGCGGGCCGGGCGGACGCAGGACACCGTCACCGGCGCGTTTGAGGGCACGGTGACGAACAATCAGACGGGTGTGCCCGTCGCGGGCGCGACCGTGCTGATCATCAACGCGCAGACGGGTCTCAGCATTCCCAAAACATCCGACGCGCGCGGGCGCTTTTATCAGGGCTTACTCAATCCCGGCATTTATACGATCCGCGTCGCCGCGCCCGGCTTCCAGACGCGCGAGGTGCAGCAACGTCTGTTCATCACGCGCACGGGCGAGGTCGTGCCCGTGCCCGTCTCGCTCGAACCGGACGTGCCCGTGACCGCGACTGCGACTGCGCCGCCCGCCGCCGGTGCGCCGACGCCCGCACCGACTCTTGTCCCGCAGAATGATGCGGACACGGACATACGCGCACGCATCAACGCGACCAGCGGCGAGCGCGGCGGCTCGTTCACCGAAGAGGAAGTCTCGTCGCTCCCGCTCGGCGCGACTTCGTTCGTGCGCTCATTTGATGAGCTAGCTTTGTTGCTGCCCGGTGTTGCGCCGCCGCCGCTGACTTTGGGCAGCGTGTCCGGCCCCGGTATTGGTGCGGGTGTCGGCAGCGCGGGCCAGTTCGCGGTCAACGGCTTGCGCTCGCGCGCGAACAACTTCACCGTTGATGGTTCGGACAACAACGACGAAGTCATCGGCGTAAGAAGACAGGGCTTCGTCGCGCTCGTGCCGCAACCGATTGAATCGATCAAGGAGTATCAGACGATCACGCTGCTCGCGCCCGCGCAGTTCGGCCGCAACATCGGCGCGCAAGTCAACGCCGTCTCGAAGTCTGGCGGCAACGGCGTGCATGGCACAGCGTTCGGCTTCTTCAATTCCAGCCAACTGAACGCGCGCAACTTCTTTGATTCGACCGCCGGCAATACGAGCATGGAGTTGCGCGCAGGCAACAATCAGCCGGTGCGACTCAACGGTGCGCCGCTCGTCGTGCGTAACGAAAGCGGCAAGAAGGATTCGTTCACCTTCGGGCAAGCGGGCTTCGTCATCGGCGGCCGCATCATCAAGGACAAACTCTTCTTCTTCGGTTCGGCGGAAGGGCAGCGCATCAATGCGGCGCAGGAAGAGAGCTTCGCCGTCCCCACCGTCGAGCAACGCGGCTTCCTCAACGCCGGTGCGACGGGCATCTTCCGTCTGCCGTTTGAGATCGGCTCATCCGACAGAGTCTTCGCTTTTCCCACCTCCGGCGATGGCGACGCGATCTTCAGTCTCTTCCCCTTCCCCAACAACCCGAACGGCACTTACGGCGCAAACACTTTTACGCAGACGCTGCCCGCCAGCGGCAAAGGCAAAGTGTTCTCCTTCAAGCTTGACGATTATTTCAAACTCCGTGCGCGGCAACAGTCCATCGTCGGGCGTTATAACTTCACTGAGGACGAGCGCATCATTCCCGTCACGGGCGGCGCGCTCTTCTCCAGTTTGCGCCCGCGCGTGCGCACGCAGAACCTCTCGCTCTTCGTCAACAGCGAAGTCACACATCCCGACTCAACGAAACCTATCTACCATCAACTGCGGCTCTCTTACGGGCGCACGCGGCTCGGTTTCAAGGAAGTGCCCAATCGCGCGTTCACTTTGCGCAGCGAACTGTTTCCCAACGTGCCGTTTCTCTTGAACGCGCCCTACCTAGTGAATGTCACGCTGCCCGATAGTGGTAACACAGCCAATAGCGGCCCGGTGGATTACATCTCTGTCCCGCGCGTCAGCGTCGAAGACATATTGGGCGCGCTCGGGCAGGTCAACATCGCAGGCTTCAGTCCCATTGGCGTGGACGTGGTCAACTTCCCGCAAAGCCGCATTGATAACACGTTTCAAGCGGCCGATAATTTGACGTGGCGGCTCGGCAATCACAGTCTGGCCTTCGGCGCTGACGGCCGTCGCACTGAACTAAACAGCGATCAGTCGCCCAACTCGCGCCCGCTCGTCACCTTCAACGGCTCGCCGGAGACGGTCTTGGACAATAACGGCCAGCCCCGGCTCACCGGCAGATTCTTCCGCGCCGTCGATCTGGCCGCGGCGGGCGCGGCCAGCGGCTTCTCGCAGACGCTCGCCACCGCCGACTCCGACGTGCAGTTGCGTTTCTATCAACTCAACTTTTACGGCCAAGACTTGTGGCGCATCACACCGCGACTTTCGCTCTCTTACGGTCTGCGCTACGAGTTCAACACAGTGCCGCGTGAATCGCAGGGCCGCATCGAGAAGACGTTCGCGGACGAGAACTTGAGCCAACTGCCGGGCCTGCTGCGCAAGATCGGCGGGCGCAAACGTATCTTCGAGCCGGATAAGAATAATTTCGGGCCGCGCATCAGCGCCGCCTATTCGCCCAAACTATTCGGCGCTGAGCATCCGAGCGTTATTCGCGGCGGCTACGGTCTCTACTTCGATCAGCCGCTGGGCGCGGTCGTGCTGCAATCGGCCAACGTCTTCCCGACGTTTCTCTCAGTGGACTTCGCCGGTGGCACGGGCAATCAGGATCGCACCTGCGCCGACTTCCCCTGCGGTGAGTTGAACCTGCGCAATCCGAGCGACCTGCCCTTCATCCGCCGCAACAGCCTGAACCGCATCGTGCCGGGTCTGTCCACCCCGGAGTTGATTCGCCTGTTGAACCTCTTCGTGACCGGCGATGATACTCCCTCGCTCAACATCTTCAATTCGACCTTGCCAACGCGCCAACTCGACACGCCGGAGGCGCGCCAGTTTTCCGTCACCTTCGAGCAACTCGTCGGGCGCGGCTTGAGTCTGTCGGCGGCCTACGTCGGCACACGCGGTCGTCATCTGCTGCGCTTCTCGACACCCAACTTCGGCCCTAACTCGATCCTTGTTCCCGTCTTCTTCGACGTGGTCAGTCAAGACGAAGACAATCCAAACGATCCGTCCGATTTCGTCGGCGAGCCGCGCTTCTTCGGCTTCGCCGTGCCGCCGGGCGGCGAGCGCCCCACGGACGGACTCGGCGCGGTCTCGCAGTTTGAAACGACCGCCAGATCAAGTTACGACGCCTTGCAAGTACAAGCGCGCGGACGCTTCCGTCGTGGCTTTCAGTTTCAAGCGAGCTATACGCTCTCGCAGACGACAGACAGCGTCTCGGACGTGTTCGATCTGGCCGGCGCGTTCGCGCTGCCCCAGAACAGCCAGATTGCAGGGGGCGAGCGCGGCCCCGCCAACTTCGACGCGCGCCATCGCTTCACTTACAACTTCATCTACGAATTGCCGGCCTTTGCCAATCACAACAAGCTTACCCGCGCCATCTTCGGCAAGCTGCGCATGGCCGGTCTCGGCAGTGTGCAAAGCGGCATGCCGTTCACCGTCAACAGCACGCTCGACGTGAACTTCGATGGCAACCTGACGGATCGGCTCGACACGACCGATGGTCTCGTCGTCACGGGCAACGGTCGCCAGCCATTGCGTCTGACGACGAACGAGCCTACCTCTCTGCTTGCCCAGTTCGGCGAAGACGGTCACATCGGGCGCAACACGTTTCGCGCGGGCAGCACCGTCTCGCTGAACATGGCGTTCATCAAAGACTACAACTTCAAAGAGCATCAGCAACTCACACTGCGCGTCGAAGTCTTCAACTTCATCAACCGCGCGAACTTCGGCATCCCCATTCGCTTCCTCGAAGCGCCGAGTTTCGGACGCGCGACCAACACAATCACGCCGGGTCGGCGCGTTCAGTTTGCGTTGAAGTATTCTTTCTAAATGCTTTTGGTATAGTTAAGCTCCATAGGAGCGGTATGTTTGTAGCTCTACGCGATCAATTGCTCTAGCTCCGTAGGAGCGAAATATGCAGGATCGATCATATCGCTCCTACGGAGCTAGGCGAACAGAGCCGGCTACAAACATTGCGCCCCTACGGGGCTATTCAACCAGCTTCTCAAAATCGTAGGCAGTAAGCAGTAGCAAACTTGTTCTAACTGCCTACTGCCTACTTCTTTCTGCTAACATCCCTACCATGCGCATCATCGCCGGCCAGTATCGTGGGCGTGTGCTGAAAAGCCCGTCCTCGCTGCGGATTCGTCCGACCTCCGACCGTCTGCGCGAGACGCTCTTCAACGTCCTCGCGCCGCGTCTGGCCCACGCGCGCTTCCTCGACCTCTGCGCCGGTTCAGGCGCAATCGGTATCGAAGCGCTCTCACGCGGCGCAGCCTTCGTCACCTTCGTTGATCGTTCCCGCAAGACCTGCGGCCTCGTCGAAACGAATCTCGATCTACTCGCCGTGCCCGAAGAACAGACCGAGGTCGTATTGAGCGAAGCGACCGACTATCTACGCCGCGCCGCCGCCCGCGCGCACGTACCCGACGACATCGCCTTCTACGACCCCCCCTACGACAGCGACTACCTGCCCGCGCTCGATCTCTTCGGCGCGCATGCCGATAAACTGCTCGCGCCCACCAGCGTCCTCATCGTCGAGCATCACCACAAGAACGCGCTCAAGGACGCCGTCGGCCTCCTCCGCCGCTGGCGCATCCTCAAACAAGGCGACGCGGCCCTCAGTTTTTATGAACTTGCTTGACGATTTGGTCGTGCGAAATTCCGCGTCTCACCATTGACAGCCATGCGACCCCTCCAGCGTTGGGCTTCATCTCTGTTGAAGTGTTGCGAAAGAAATCAGAAGCGTATATTTTGAAGCAGAAAGTTGAGGGATAAGGCTATGAAAGATAGTTTTGCAGAAGTCGTTGAAGGGGTGAAAAATCTATCTACCGAAGAAAAGTTAGAGTTGCAAATTCTTATCGAAAAATATTTGGCCGAAGAAAAGAGGCAAGAGGCATATGAAAACTATCAGGCCAGTTTAAATGAATTGAAAGAAGGCAGTTTAGTATTCTCAAGTGATGTGACTGTGCTTAAAGGAATGCTAAATGATTGAGATAGCCTTTAGCTCCTCCTTCAAAAGAGCATTCAAGATATGAGAATAAGAATTGGTTTAGCTACGCCACGAATTGCACCATCAGTGTTTGAAGGCGTGGCTAAAGTCAAACACTTTCTAGCGCTGGCAGCGGCACAAGGCGTTGAGATTGTTTGCTTCCCCGAAGCTTACATTCCGGGACTGCGCGGAGAAGATTTCGACGTGCCGCCGCACAATCAAGAGGCGCTTGAAGCGGCCCTTAGTGAAATCTGTCAGATGGCGAAGGAATTTGCCGTCACCACGATTATCGGCATGGAATGGGGCACCGAAGCGGGTTTGCTAAACGTCGCGTTCGTTGTGGCAAACACCGGCGAGGTGCTGGGTTATCAAACAAAAAATCAACTTGACCCGAGCGAAGATAATTTGTATGTGCCGGGCCGAGACAGACATCTGTTTGAGGCGCACGGCGTTAAGTTCGGCATCGCGATTTGCCACGAAGGTTGGCGTTATCCTGAAACAGTTAGATGGGCGGCAGCGCGCGGTGCGCAAATTGTTTTTCATCCGCAATGCACCGGGAGCGACAAAAAAGGTTTGGCTTTAGAGCAGTGGGGCGAGGCCAATGCGCCCTACTACGAAAAAGCAATGATGTGTCGCGGCCTTGAGAACACAATCTTTTTTGCCAGCGTAAATTACGCGCTGCGTTATCAAGACTCGGCGACAAGTATTATTGCTCCATCAGGCAAATGTTTAGCTTATCTGCCTTATGGTGAAGAAGGTTTGTTGATACAGGATTTGGATGTGTCGGAAGCTACCGGCTTGCTAGCCGCTCGTTACTCTCCGCAGTTGTACGTCTAATCGGCGGACGAATTGAATGATGCAACTTGAAACAGAACGACTGCTACTGCGCATGTGGCGCGAGGAAGACTTTGAGGCTTATGCACAAATGTGTGCCGACCCGGAGGTGATGCGCTTTCTCGGCGGCAAGCCCTTCACCCGCGCAGAAGCGTGGCGGCACATGGCCTTTCTCGTCGGTCACTGGCAACTGCGCGGCTACGGTCATTGGGCGGTGGAAGAGAAAGCGAGCGGGCGTGTGATCGGGCGGCTGGGCGTGCAAGACCCGGAGGGGTGGCCGGGCTTCGAGATCGGCTGGGCGCTGGCCCGCGCGAGTTGGGGGCGCGGGTATGCGACCGAGGGCGCGCGAAGGGCGCTTGAGTATGCGTTCACAGAGTTGGGGCGCGAGCATGTCATCAGCTTGATCCATCCGGACAATTGCGCGTCGATCAAAGTGGCGGGGCGGCTGGGCGAACAGGTCGAAGGACGGGCCGAAGTTTTTGGCATAGACGTGCAGGTCTACGGCATCAGTCGCGCGACGTGGCTAAATCGAAACCTATGAGATTAGGCCACAACCCGGACATAATCCACGAACCCACACGAAACAAACCGCGAAACTATCTGGCCTTGCTTCGTGTTTTTCTCGTGTGGTTTCGTGGATCAGCTTTTTGCCTCTGTCCCAATCTTATAAGGACTGATTTAGCTGATAGTCAGTGATAACGCCGGCCAACTGTGCTTGCTACGTTAGCGATGCGGTTAAGGGTCACGCCGATGATAATAAGAAAAATAGCAGCCCTGCTCTCGTGCCTTGCAATCATGTGCGCTTCGGCTCCGTCGTTGGCCGCCGCCCCTCGTGCGCCGAAGGTCGTGGCCATAGATAAGCGCAAGCTCGCAGCGCAGGTGCGCGCCGAGTTTTTGCATGCGTGGCGCGGTTATCAGCAGTACGCGGCCGGGCACGACGAGTTGCGACCGTTAACTAAAACTTATCACGATTGGTATGAGCAGCCGCTCTACATGACGCAGGTTGACGCGCTCGACACATTGCTCCTCTTGGGTCTCAAAGACGAAGCCGCGCAGACAAAAGAATTCATCATCACGCATCTCTCGTTCGATAAAGACATCTACGTACAGAATTTCGAGATCACTATCCGTCATTTAGGCGGCCTGCTATCCGCCTATCAAATGACCGGCGATAAACGCCTGCTCACGTTGGCCGAAGATTTAGGCATGCGCCTCTTGCCCGTGTTCTCTTCGCCCACCGGCATCCCTTACCGCTTCGTCAATCTCAAAACAGGTCAGGTGCGCGAGGCGGAAACTAATCCGGCCGAGGCCGGCACACTGCTGATCGAGTTCGGCACGCTCAGCAAGTTGACCCACAAACCGGTCTTCTACGACAAAGCGAAACGCGCTCTGGTCGAGGTCTACAAACGTCGCTCCGCTATCGGTCTCGTCGGCAGCCGGATCAATGTCGAGACAGGCATGTGGACGGGCACAGGCAGTCACATCAGCGGCGGGATCGATTCCTATTACGAATACCTGTTGAAGTGTTGGCTCTTATTCGGCGATCAGGATTGCAGACGGATGTGGCGCGAGAGCGCGGCAGCGATCAACAAATATCTGGCCGACGAGACGGCCTCAGAACTCTGGTACGGGCGCGCCGATATGAATACAGGGCAGCGCACCGCCACCACCTACGGCGCGCTCGACGCATTCTTCCCGGCCGTACTGGCGCTCGCCGGCGACCTCAAACGTGCGCAGCGTTTGCAGGCGTCAAGTTTCAAAATGTGGACGACGTTCGGGATCGAACCGGAACGAATGGACTACCGCACCATGCAAGTTAAGAGCGCGGGCTATCCGCTCCGGCCGGAGATCGTCGAATCTGCGTATTACCTCGCGCACTTCACCGGCGACCCGCAATATCTGCGCATGGGCGAAGCTCTCTTCAATAGCTTCGTCAAGCATTGTCGGACAGAGGTTGCTTACGCCGCGCTCAGCGACGTTGTGTCGAAGCAGCAAGCGGACGACATGGAAAGTTTTCTCTTCGCGGAGACATTCAAATATTTCTATCTCCTCTTCGCCCCGCCCAACACCTTGCCCTTCAAGCAAGTCATCTTCAACACCGAGGCGCATCCCATTAGGCGCACGTGGTAACTTGGTCACCTGACGGCCCGCGCGTTTTTGCCCGCGCCATAATTTACGTTAAACTTAACCCGCTGTAATTCCCCCTTCGCTTTAACAAACACGGAAACGGATTGAGGTCTCGCATGAAATCGTTGCCACTATCGCGCGCCCTGCTCGCAGTATTCATCATGTTCTCATTTTTCAGTGCGCCTCCGGCTCGCGCCGATGAGGGCATGTGGCCGTTTAATAACGTGCCGCGTGCGCTGATTAAACAGCGTTACGGGTTCGAGATTACGGATGCGTGGCTGAGCAAGGTGCAGCTCGCGTCGGTGCGCTTCAACAACGGCGGCTCCGGCTCGTTCGTCTCGCCAGATGGACTGGTGCTGACGAATCATCACATCGCGTCGGACACGCTCACGAAGCTCAGCACGCCCACGCGCGACCTGTTCAAAGAGGGTTTCTACGCGCACACGCGCACCGATGAGGTGAAGGCGCTCGACCTTGAGTTGAACGTGCTGGTGAACATCGAAGACGTGACGGCGCGGGTGAATGGCGCGGTCAAAGAGGGCGCGTCACCCGCAGAAGCAGCCGCCGCGCGGCAGCGCGTCGTCAGCGAGATCGAGACCGAGTCAACGAAGGCGACGGGCTTGCGTAGCGATGTCGTCACGCTCTATCAGGGCGGGCAATACAATCTCTATCGCTATAAAAAGTACACGGATGTGCGGCTCGTCTTCGCGCCCGAATACGGGATCGCTTTCTTCGGCGGCGACCCAGACAACTTCAACTTCCCGCGCTACGATCTCGACATGGCCGTCTTCCGCGTCTATGAGAACGGCCAGCCCGTGCATACGGACAACTATTTCAAATGGTCTGCGACGGGGCCGCGCGCAGGCGAGCTTGTGTTCGTGCCCGGCAATCCCGGCACGACGCAGCGCTTGAACACGGTCGCGCATCTGGAATTCTTGCGCGACGTGAATCTGCCCTTTCAGATCAAATTCTATGAGCGCACACAAGCGCTCTTGCATCGTCATAGCGCGCTCGGCGCGGCGCAGGAGGCACAAGCGCATCAAGACCTCTTCACGATTGAGAACAGTCTGAAGAATCTGCGCGGCCAACTCGCGGGACTACAGAACAAAACGATCATGGCGCGCAAGACAACCGCCGAGCAGACACTGCGCCACACGGTCGCCGCCACGCCGCAAAAACAACAAGCCTATGGCGACGCATGGGACGCGATTGCGCGGGCGCGTAAGTCGCTCGCGAGCTATGAGCGCGAGCGGCTGCTGTTCGATACAGGGCGCGCGTTCAACTCGCGCCTCTTCACTCTAGCGCGCACGCTCGTGCGCCTCGCCGCCGAGCGCGAGCAGCCGAATGCGCAGCGTTTGCCCGAATTCACCGATTCACGCCGCGCCTCGCTTGAGCTTGATATCTTCTCGCCCGCGCCCATTTATCCTGAGTTTGAGCAGGCCAAACTCGCGGACGCGCTCACGTTCATGCGCGACGAATTAGGCGCGAGCAACATGCTCGTCAGCAAAATCCTGCAAGGCAAGTCGCCCGTCGAGCGCGCCGCCGAACTCGTGCGCGGGACACGGCTGCAAGACGCGGCGTATCGCAAGGAACTGGCGAATGGTGGAGCGGCGGCTATCGCACAATCGA